>NZ_QCZG01000015.1 GCF_003097615.1 Pueribacillus theae | reverse complement strand
TTGTGTTTAACCGCGTAATATCAACTGAAAAACAAGTTTTTACAAAGAAACTTTTGACAATACGATACAATACGAGGAGGAGAGATATATGGAAAAAAGCTTGCGTGCTATGAGTAATTCATTATGGTCATCTCATAAAAGAACGAAGGAACTATTAACATTTGCAAGTCTTAGGCAACCGAAGAAACAAGCAACTGTTAAAAATTTAAAGAATGCAAAATCCGCTAATTCTGATGGGGGTAATCAGGATCAAGGGAATAAATCTTATTCTACGAGTCAATTGGTAGGCTTGATTCTAGGGCCAGCTCTTTTTTTCATTGCATTATATTTACTGCCGCTACCAGGGTTAAGCGATCCAGGGAGAGCTGTATTAGCGACAACACTATGGCTCTCGACTTGGTGGATATTAGAAGCGATGCCGCTAGGGCTTACGTCTCTACTGCCTATTATTTTATTGCCATTAATGGGAACGATATCTGGAGCCGAGGTTACTGCAAGCTATGGCGACCCAAATATATTCTTGTTCTTAGGCGGATTTGCGATTGCTATCGTCTTGGAAAAATGGTCTCTTCATGAACGAATTGCCCTTTCAATAATTAGTTTTGTAGGTACGAGTACGTCTGGTTTAATTTACGGGTTTATGTTTGCAACAGGATTCTTATCGATGTGGATTTCTAATGTTGCGACTGTTATGATGATGATTCCAATCGGGACAGCGATTGCTTTCAAAGTGGTAGAGCTAATGAAAAAGGAAGGTACCTATACAAAAGAAGAAGACAAAAAATTTACGAAATCAATGGTTTTTGCAATTGGTTTTGGGGGGATCATTGGAGGAAGCGCAACCCTTATCGGTACACCCCCTAATCTTATATTAGCTGGTTTGGTAAAGGAAATGTATGGAATTGAAATCTCTTTTGCGAAATGGTTTATGTTTGCATTTCCAATGATTGTCATTTTGGCAATCTTTACAGCTTTTTATCTAACAAAAGTGGCTTATCCAATGAAGGTTAAAAAATTGGAACAGGGCCGCCAGTTCGTATTAGATGAAAAGAAAGCCTTGGGCAAGATGACTTATGAAGAAAAGGTTGTGGCTGCTGTATTTAGTTTGACAGCTTTCATGTGGCTCACAAGATCCTTTATCTGGACAGATGTTATTCCAGGTATAAGTGATACAATGATCGCCATGACCGGCGCCCTTCTGCTGTATTTAATTCCTGCTTCCAAGAAACATGGTGGCAGAATTTTAGGCGGAGAGTCACTAAAACAAATGCCATGGGGTGTGCTATTACTAGTAGGTGGGGGGCTTGCCATTGCAGCTGGTTTTGCCGAAACGGACCTATCACAATGGATCGGAAGCCGTTTATTGTTGTTAGAAGGAATACCATATATTGCGATTTTAGCAATTACTACTATATTAACAATTGGTATAACACAAATTGCACCAAATACAGCGATTACAACAATTTTCGTTCCGATTGCTGCAACATTGGCCCTAGCAATTAACGTTCATCCACTGCCATTAATGACAGCAGCGGCACTAGGTGCAGGATTCGCGTTCATGCTTCCAATTGGAACACCATCACAAGCGATAGTGTTCGGAACCGGAAAAGTCACGATTATGGATATGCTGAAAAAAGGTACATGGATCACCATTCTAGCAACCGTATTGATTATTACATTCGTGTATTTCTTGTTCCCGGTAGTATTTGATCTTAATTTAATGGAATTTCCAGACGCGTTAAAGTAAATAGGGTTGAGAAGGGAGCACTCGTAGGAGTGTTCCTTTTTTGACAGTAAGAACGATTTCTTCCAATTGAATGACAAAATAATTGTTCAATTTACAAATGACTTTATCGTCATTACACACTAAACATATCCATAAACGTAAAAGACGACAAAGCGTGGCCGCGAGGGGCATAGGTTGAGTTTTCGATGACTCGCCATACGGGTTGAAAAAGAATCGTGTCTTCATTCATCGTTTATTTATCTCCTATTATGTTTTCAGGATGCTATGAAATATTATAGCATGTTTATTTTTCATCTTGATGTATAATACGATTAAGTAGGACAACCTCTGAATGGGGGAAGCTTCTCATGGTAAATAATACGAAACTTCATGAAGAAAAGGTATTCAAGGATCCAGTGCATCGGTATATCCATGTGCGTGATTCTTTAATTTGGGATTTAATAGGGACGAAAGAGTTTCAGAGATTGCGGAGAATCCGCCAGCTCGGAACGACGTATTTAACGTTTCACGGTGCCGAACATAGCCGGTTCAGCCATTCTCTCGGAGTCTATGAAATTGTCCGGCGAATTATCGGGAATTTTGAAGGGTTTCCAGGCTGGAATGAAGAAGAGAGGCTGTTAAGCTTATCAGCCGCCCTCTTGCATGATGTCGGGCATGGCCCTTTTTCACATACATTTGAAAAAGTTTTTCATTTGGATCATGAAGATTTTACGAGGCAGATTATTTTGGGTGATACGGAAGTGAATGCCGTTCTTTCCAAAGTGAAGAGCGATTTCCCACAAAAAATTTCTGACATTATCGCAAAAACGTATGAAAATAAACTGATTGTTAGCCTGATCTCAAGCCAAATCGATGCGGATCGGATGGATTATTTGCTAAGGGATGCTTATTTTACGGGCGTGAGCTACGGGCAGTTTGATATTGAACGGATTTTGCGCGTCATGCGGCCGTGGGAGGAACAAGTTGTTATCAAGTCATCCGGGATGCATGCGGTTGAAGACTATATAATGAGCCGCTATCAAATGTACTGGCAAGTGTATTTTCACCCGGTATCAAGAAGCGCCGAGGTGATTTTAAGAAAGATTTTGCACCGTGTGAAGTTTTTAGCGGAAAGCGGCTATTCGTTTAAAAAGAAAACCGATGCGTTCAATTCATTTTTTTACGGTAACGTCGGTTTACGGGAGTATTTAAAGCTCGATGAATCCATTATGCTGTACTATTTCCAGGCATGGCAAGAGGAACCCGATCCGATTCTGTCCGATCTTTGCAATCGATTTATCAATCGAAAGCTATTTAAATATATGGAATTTAATCCAATGAATGTCAAAGAATGGCTTGCATTGCATGAAGCATTTGAGAACGAAGGAATCGATCCTGATTATTATCTTGTTCTTGATTCATCTTCAGACTTGCCCTATGATTTTTACCGGCCAGGTGAAGAGGAAGAACGAATTCCGATTTATTTATTAAAACCGAACGGCGAACGGCGCGAGCTATCGAGAGAGTCAGAAGTAGTTGAAGCAATTTCAGGCAAGAAACGAACAGACCATAAATTGTATTTTCCAATGGATTTGATCGAAGACTTGTCATCAACTAGCACTGCAAAACAGCTCATCGTTGACTTATTAAAACGAGGGGGAATATGACATGTTGGAAGATCATGTGCGACTAATGATGCTGCTAAAAAATGCCGGAGAAGTGGCCGGCCGAAAGAAGCTGCAAAAAATGGTGTACATCGCGAAGCGGTTGGACTTCCCGTTTAATGAGCGCTATGATTTTCATTTTTATGGCCCGTATTCAGAGGAATTGACGCTAAAAATAGAAGAGCTGTGCAATCTTGGGCTTGTGAAGGAAGTGAAAGAGAAAAAGGGCGGCTATTATCAATACTGTTATTCTTTGACGGATGAGGGGGAGACGTTTTTGTTACATTACGATATGAACATCCCTTTGCTCCATCCGTTCGTTGAAGCATTAAATGGTGAAAGCTCTAGATTTCTTGAACTCGTTTCAACGATTCTTTATTTTGGACAACTTGACAAGCAAGCGATTAAAGAGAAGGTTGCAGTCGTTAAGCGGAAACAAGCTTATTCCGAAGATGAGGTAGAGAAAGGCTTCCGCTATATCGAATCGATTAAAAAAATCGCTCATTAACCGATTGTTTCCCGTTCCTCCTTCTTGAATGGATCAATTCAATGGCTTTTTGGAATATATTGTTTCGCAATAGCAACGCCCAAGTAAGTAGCAAGATAAACATCAGGACGGTTGCAACGAAGATGTAGGCATAGCTAAAAAGGAATGATTTCAATGGTGGCAAAGGACTGCCTGGAAATAGCGTAACGAAGGCAACGGTGAAAAGTTCAAACGAAAGCCCGGTGACGACCGCGATAAAGTAAATACGGAATTGTTTTGCCCTTGAGAGAAGAAAGCGATAAACGAGATGAATGGAAAGCGTCGAAACGACCAAGGCAATAAAGACCGAAGCGATGGAACTGTGCGTTAATTTTTCGTTCATGATGTAAAAGAGGCTTGTAATGAATCCTAATCCGATGCCATAGAATAAGAAGCGGTTTTTTATAAAAAACTTTTTCAACATTCTCATCACAAGCCAGCCCCTTCTCCAAAGAAAAAATGTACATACCTTGATTTCCGTCTTTTATAAAAGGATAAATTGGCAATTCGCCAGTTTACCTCTGACCTCCAAGAAAGACGCGTCAGCGTTTTTCTTAAAAATAAAAAAGTATAAATTTGTCTCTTTCGCAAATTTAAACCAGTCCGGCCTCTGACCTCCGAGCTCCGAACAAGAACGCATCAGCGTTTTTCTTATATGTATATACCCTTGCAAGCAAAAAAATAACAAAAAGGGCCATCTACTACCTTCTTTTTGGTAATAGATGGCCCTTTGCAACATTATATATGCGGCAAGAATGCAAGTTGATAGAAAAATAATATGGCGAAAATATACATAAGAGGATGGACTTCGCGCCATTTCCCTTTTGCAAGTTTCATCAACGGGTAAGAAATGAAGCCGAGAGCAATCCCTGTCGCAATGCTAGATGTGAGCGGCATGCTAAGAATAATAAGGAAAGCAGGAAAGGCTTCATCAAATTGTTCCCAATTGATTTTCCCTAAGTTTCCCGCCATCAACCCGCCTACAACGATTAACGCTGGAGACGTAATTGCGGATAAACTTGATACCGCGCTTACGAGCGGGCCGAAAAAAGCCGACGCGATAAACAAGACACTTACAACAAGTGTTGTTAGGCCTGTTCGGCCGCCGGCAGCTACGCCGGTTGTCGATTCAATGTAAGCGCTCGTTGGGCTTGTCCCAAAAATCGATCCAACCGTTGTGGCAACAGAATCAGCAAGCAATGCTTGGCGTGCCTTTGGAAGTTTGCCGTTTTTCATAAGGCCTGCCTGTTCAGCTACTCCAATCATCGTTCCAGTCGTATCAAAGACAGTCACAATTAAAAAGGAAAAGACAACGGCATACAAGCCGTATTCAATGACGTCCACAACTGCTGTAAAAGGATTTCCGAAAACGAATAAATCAGGAACGGAAGGAATGGAAACAATCCCTTCAGAAAAAGAAAGTTGGCCGGTGAAAAATGCGATAATACCCGTTATAACCATTCCGATAAATAGGGCACCGTTTACGTTCATTGCATATAAAATAAGAGTAATCCCAAGGCCTGCGAGCGCTAGCATCACCGATGGGGAATGCAAATCACCGAGTGTAACGAGATTCTCGGGATGATCCGCAATGATGCCTGTCATTCGCAAACCAATAAAAGCAATAAATAAACCGATGCCTGAAGTGATGCCAAGCTTTAAGTTGGCTGGTATCGCTTCAATCAATTTCTCGCGAAAGGGCGTTAAAGATAATATAATAAATAAAATACCAGCTACAAACACAGCGCCGAAAGCAACATCGTACGGAATATTTGCTTGCCCGACGACTGAAAAAGCGAAGTAGGCATTTAATCCCATGGCAGGCGCTACGGCAATTGGATAATTTGCAAAAAGTGACATCCAAAGCGTCCCGACGACAGAAGCGATAATCGTCGCCAAAAAAACAGTGTTAAATGGAACCCCTGCGGATGATAAAATGATCGGATTGACGACAACGATATAAACCATCGTCAAAAAGGTTGTCAACCCTGCTAAAATTTCTGTTTTTGCTGTCGTATTGTGTTCTCGTAAGTTAAACATGGTCGTCCTCCCAAAAATCGAACGGTAGTGAGATGCCTTAAATATAGTATTCGTTTCTAGAGGCAAATGCAAGGAGAACCGTGAACGTGAAAGAATTTTTTTAACATGCTAATATTAAAATTAAACAATGCTGGAGGGATTCGTGATGAAAGATATTTTTAGCAACGATAATTCACAATTCAATATTGTCAGCGGCGATTCAACAGACGGCCACGGCGGTTTTGGCGTTGGAACGTTTACATTGAACAATATGACCCCTGTTTTTGTTGACATTGAAGCAGGTGAAGCATTTATCGATGTCGGTGCCATGCATGCGAGAAGCCGTGTTGAAAAGCGAGTTAAATTTTTGCCTGATAAAGACGCCGTACCGGATGCAAAACCTTATTGGCTCGTATGGGTTACTGTTGAACGAAAGGAAGAAGGCCCATATTATGCAGGGGTTACTGCGTGCGAAATGACGGTAAACAAAGAATTAAAACGCGGATATAAAAACTTTCCCGATCATGTGAACAAAATGGATAAATCAAGAAAAGGCCAGATCATTGTAGAACATATGGATGATAAATCAAAAACGATTTTGAAAAACTTTTTGGAAGACTTTGATTCAGAGATGTGGCAGCGTTCAAGCAAGGAATTAAAGGATGGCCTAACTGTGTAACAAATGAAAAAATGACATGAGTGTGAATCTTTTATGAATAATAAACAAAGGATCTTGTCGTTCTGTAAACGAACATTTAAAATAAATGTTACATGTGTAAGCGAGCTGAAAAAATTCGGATCCGTCTTCCGAATGTAAAAATCTACACATGTTACTAGGACAAACCGGCGCCCGCAGTGAATGCTGCGGGCGCCGGTGTTTTATCCAGATGTCAGAGGCCAGAGTCCGGAGGCCGGATTAATCCGAACGTTTGAAAAGTTTTTCCCACCATTTTTTCTTCTGTTCTTCTTTCGGCAGTGGCTGTTCTTTTGTATGAGTTTCATGTTCAGTGCAATACTCATTCGGCTCGGAACCTTTTACATAAAAAGCATACCGCGAAGTTGGGCAGCTGTCTGTTGCTCGTTTGCCCGTTTTTGGATCAATGCGAACGCCGATCACATTTTCAGTAGGTTTAAAGTTTGCCACTGGCTCTGCTTTCAACGCATCTTCCATAAAATTCACCCAAATTTTTTTAGCATACCCTGTATCATTAATGTTGTGCAGTTTCTTTTCTTTGTCGTAACCAACCCAAACTGCGGCAACAAGCTGTGGTGTATAGCCAATCATCCAACTGTCAGTTGAAGTTGTGCCGGATTTGCCCGCCATCGGCCTCGTTAACAGATGTTGGATAGAAGATCCGGTTACACTCGTATGTCCGTTAAGGCTTGGATCAAACATGCCTGTCAGCAAAGCAGTTGTCACAAAGGATAAATCTTCATCAAGCACTTGCTTCGGTTTCGCTTTTCTTTCGTAAATGATATTTCCGTTTGCATCCGTCACTTTTTCGATGAAATGGGCTTCTGCCTGTTTGCCGTTGTTGGCAAGAAGAGCGTAAGCACTTGCCATATCAAAGACAGTGACCGGTTCAGTTCCAAGGGCGAGGGAAGGCACCTTTGAAAGCTCGCTTGTAATGCCCATCTTTTTCGCTGTATCGACAAGTTTGTCTTGGCCAATCAGCATATGTGTTTTGACCGCATAGGTGTTATCGGAAAGGGCGATGGCCTGTGCAAGTGTAATAAAGTCATTTGCGTATTGATTCTCAAAATTTGCTGGTGTATACGTATCTTTTCCATCATTAAACCGGAACGTAGTTTTTTCGCTCAATAGTGGTGTGGAAGGGGTGAATCCATACTCGAGCGCCGCATAGTATAACAATGGTTTAAATGTGCTGCCTGGTGCCCGTTTTGCTTGAAGGGCGCGATTGAATTTGCTTTTTGTATAGTCCCTTCCGCCGACGAGGGCTTTGACAGCTCCTGTTTCGGGTTCAATAGCGATGAAAGCTGTTTGCAGTTCTTGGTTATCTTCCATCGTATTTTCAACCCATTTTTCGGCCTTCTCTTGCATTTCCGGATCAAGCGTTGTATAAACATGCAAGCCTCCGGCTTCCACGGTTGCAGGGCTTAAATTTACGTCATTTAGAAGCGCTTCTTCAACAGCATCAAGGAAATAAGGCGCCGCTTCCTTATCCTTTTCATGTTCACGATTAAGTTTAATTTCTTCTGTCTTGGCGCGTTCTCGTTCTCCCTCCGTAATGTATCCACCCTGGGACATTGCTTCAAGCACGGTTTCCTGCCTGTGCTTCGCCTTTTCAAGAGAATGTTCTGGAGAATAGTGGCTCGGCCCTTTCGGGATGCCCGCAAGCAAGCTTGCTTCTGATAGCGTCAGCGATTTAGCTGATTTCTGGAAATAGTAATGCGCCGCTTCCTCAACCCCGTATGCCCCATGGCCGTAGTAAATCGTATTCAAGTAGCCTTCAAGAATTTCGTCTTTCGAATAATTGAGTTCCAGCCTTATCGCATACAGCGTTTCCGTTATTTTTCGTTTCCAAGTCTTTTCATGGCTTAAAAAAAGATTCCTGGCATACTGCATCGTGATCGTGCTTGCACCTTCCACCTTCGCTCCCGCTTTCAAGTTCGCCAAGGCCGAACCGAAAATTCTTTTCATATCAAAACCAAAATGATCGTAGAATCGTTTATCTTCAACCGCAACCGTAGCTTCGATTAATTCGGGTGAGATTTCTTCAAGCGGTACCCACTCTCTTCTTATCCCCGTCTGGCTGCTTTTTCCGATGACAACATTATTTTTTCCATAAAAAGTGCTATTTACCGGTACTTTCAAAGGAGGAGGCCCCATTACTTTCGCATAGCCGTACAAAAGGACGAGCATTGCAAACATGGCCATCGCAATAAGCAGTGCAAACCGGATAATAAATCTAGCAAAAGGATTTTTTAATCGACGAATCCCTATGTTCATCTATTCACCCCATCAATGTCAAAAAAATCAGTTATCATCCAGTATGGAAAATTTTCTATGATTCTAAACATTTCATATGAAGTGCGTGTTCAAAAAGGGGCTGAATCAGGCGCAAGCAGATCGAGAAAAATAGGTCATCGTAGTAGCCGCCCGCCGCCCCTTCCAGAGTTATGGCGAATACGTTAGTAACAAGGAGGCATTGAAAAAATGAGAGGATCGAGTAAAATTTGGCATGGGAAAACTCTTAAAATTGAACCAAATACGAAACCTGGCATGGAATGGCTAGATGATTCAAAATGAATGCTTGTCATCGTACACTTCATTATGCGGCCTTAGGAGATTCTCTTACTGTAGGCATCGGCACCATTTTGTTTCAACCAAACTTTGTCGACTGGTATGTTAGATTTTCGGAAAAAGCGTTGTGCGCCCCAATCGTGTGGTCAAATTTTGCCCATTCGGGCGCAACAATAAAAGAGGTCGTTGAACGTTTGAATCATTTTCCAATACGTAAAGCAGTGGAGAGAGCGGAGATCATTACAATGACTGCAGGCGGAAATGATTTAATCCATGCAGCTTTTGATTTTTTTAAGACAGGGAATGAAAAAGCAATCGAACATGATTTAATAGAGAGCCAAGCGAACTGCCATGAGTTGGTTGAATGTATTTACAATATAAAAAAAGAGGCGAAACAGCCTTACATCATAAGAACGATCAACCTGTATAATCCCTTTCCTGAATATGAAATCGTGGACAGGTGGGTGAGAATGTTCAATGCCCATGTTGAATCTTGTTTTTCAACACTTCCAAACTCAAAAATAGCGGACGCATATTCTCTTTTCAAAGGGCATGAACATGAATGGCTGAAGGGGGTTCACCCAAATGAAGCCGGTTATTTTCAAATGGCAAAAGCCATTCATCGTTTAGGCTATATCCCCCTCATTCATTGATTGAACACACAGTAATCGGTATAATGAAAAAGTTAAAGATGAGCGCTTGTGAAAGGGATGTGCATCTTATGGCAAAACCATTTAGCCAGACGCAAGCTAGCCTGACAATTGAAACAACGATCGAGATCGACTCGGCCATTGAACGCTCACGCAACATTGTCGATGGAACGGTCTACACAAAGGATGGCACGACGGTTTGCTCTTACAAGGAAGCTGCCGAGAACGGCGAAATCAGCAATATTGTAAAAATAAACCAAAACGCCGTTACGATCATCCGAAATGGGTCGGTCGCTATGCGCCAACCATTTATCATCGCTTGCGAGACAAATGGTTCGTATCACACACCTTTTGGTTCGCTTGCGACGAAGGCGTTGACGAAAGATATTCAGTTTGAGTGGGATAGGAAAAGGGAAGTGGGTTCGCTTCTCCTTGCTTACGATCTATGGATGCAGGAAAATCACACTGGTTTTTTTACAGTAAAGATACATATGGAGGGTGTTCGGAAGTGAATATAGTCGAAACCGTAAAGGATCAATTAAAAGAAGAGCTATATCAGTCAATTGAAAAGGCAGGCCTTGCCAAGCGGGAAGAGGTTCCAACAATCGTCCTTGAAACCCCGAAAGAAAAAGCTCATGGCGATTATGCGTCAAATATTGCAATGCAGCTTGCAAGAGTAGCAAAAAAGCCGCCGAGAGCGATCGCTGAGGCAATCGCAGCAAATATCGATAAACAGAAAGCTTCCATTACGAAAATTGATATTGCGGGACCAGGTTTTATTAACTTTTTTCTCGATAACCAATACTTAACTGCCGTCGTTCCTGCGATTGTTGAGGCAGGTGACCGATACGGGGAATCTGAATTCGGAAAAGGAAGCAAGGTTCAAGTCGAATTCGTCTCAGCGAATCCGACAGGAAGCCTCCATCTTGGACATGCCCGGGGCGCCGCCTACGGCGACTCGCTTTGCCGCATTTTAGACAAAGCAGGCTATGACGTGGCCCGTGAGTACTATATTAACGATGCAGGCAACCAAATCCACAACCTGGCATTGTCTGTTGAAGCCCGGTACTTTCAAGCGCTAGGATTGGAAAAAGAGATGCCGGAAGACGGTTATTTTGGAGAAGACATCATCCAGTTCGGAAAGGCGCTTGCTGAAGCAGAAGGCGATCGCTACGTTTCGATGGATGAAAAAGAACGCTATGCATTTTTTAAACAATACGGCCTTGAAAAGGAAATTGATAAGCTTAAAAAAGATTTGGAAGATTATCGGGTGGAATTTGATCAATGGTTTTCGGAAACGTCTCTTTACACTTCCGGAAAAATTGATGAAGTGATTGAAAAGCTAAAAGCACGCGGTGAAATTTACGAAAAGGATGGTGCGGTTTGGTTTCAATCAACCAAATACGGTGATGATAAAGACCGCGTTTTAATCAAACAAGATGGTTCGTATACGTATTTGACCCCTGATATTGCTTATCATGAGGACAAGTTCAAACGTGGTTTTGACACGCTTATTAACGTATGGGGCGCAGATCACCACGGCTATATTCCACGCATGCGGGCTGCAGTTGAGGCGCTTGGCTACGATTCAAGCCGATTTAAAGTGCAAATTATCCAAATGGTAAATTTAATGAAAAACGGCGAAAAAGTAAAAATGAGCAAACGAACAGGAAAAGCTGTGACATTGCGCGAACTGATGGAGGAAGTTGGAATCGACGCGATGCGTTGGTTTTTTGCGATGAGGAGCTCCGACTCCCATCTTGATTTCGATATGGACTTGGCTGTCTCGAAATCAAATGAAAATCCCGTCTATTATGTCCAATATGCCCATGCCAGAGTGTGCAGCATTTTACGCCAAGGGGAAGCGCTTGGTTATGATTATAAAGAAAAGCATGATCTATCCAGCCTAACATCCGAAAAAGAAAAAGAGCTTTTGAAAAAGCTTGGTGAGTTTCCTCAAGCGGTTATCGAAGCTGCCGAAAAGTTAGCTACGCAACGAATGACAAATTACGCTTTCGAACTTGCTTCTGCCCTGCACAGTTTCTACAATGTCGAACGGGTGATTGATCAAGCGCATCCTGAAAAAAGCAAAGCAAGATACCAACTTATGAAAGCCGTTCAAATTACACTTCATAACGCGCTATCCCTGCTTGGCGTCTCAGCGCCTGAGCGCATGTAATCTTACCGAAACCGTGGGGCAAGCAATAATCCTCCACGGCGGCTTTTTTTTGCTCAAACGTTTGATTAAGAAATAGCATGAAAGCATAGTTTGCAAATTTACTAGAATTTTGGTTAAATAAAGCTAATAAAAGGGGGATATGGTTATGAATACACTTCTCGTGGTAAACTTGATTGCAACGATTGCGATTATTGCATACGCAGTTTATCTGTTTGCCTACGTGGTTAAATCTAGAGTGGAATTTATTAAACTTGGTAAAAAACCAGAGTTCCGCTTAACGACAAACGAAAGAATCCAAAACATCATGGTCTATGTTTTTGGGCAGAAGAAGCTTTTGAAAGACAAAAAGAGTGGAGCGATCCACGTCATGTTTTTCTATGGCTTTATTCTCGTTCAATTTGGTGCCATCGATGTCATTTGGAAAGGGTTGAATCCTGGAAGCCATCTGCCGCTTGGACCGCTTTACCCGGCATTTACATTCTTCCAGGAAATCGTAACCCTTATGATTTTGGTTGCCGTTGTATGGGGTTTCTATCGCCGGTACATTGAGCGGATTCCGCGTCTAAAACGCACAATTTTCGCTGGCCTTGTTTATTATTTTATCGGAACATTGATGGTGACCGTTCTTCTGTCAAACGGTATGGAAATTATTTGGCACGGAAGCGAATTGTCATGGGCAAGCCCAATTGCTTCAGCCATTGCATTTGCATTTCAAGGAATTAGCCCTACTGCTGCTGCCACTGTATTTTATATCGCCTGGTGGCTTCATTTGCTTGCCTTGCTTTCTTTCTTAGTGTACGTTCCACAAGGAAAACATGCTCACTTAATTGCGGGGCCTGCAAACGTATGGCTTGGGCGTACACAGCCGGTTGGAAAGCTTGCATCGATTGACTTTGAAGATGAAACGCAAGAAGTATTCGGTGTGAACAAAATTGAAGATTTTAACCAGAAGCAGCTTGTGGACTTGTACGCATGCGTGGAGTGCGGGCGCTGTACGAACATGTGTCCAGCAACAGGAACAGGCAAAATGCTGTCTCCAATGGATTTAATTTTGAAGCTTCGCGACCATTTAACGGAAAAAGGCGCGGCAGTCACTTCAAGAACGCCGTGGGTTCCGGCTTTTGCATTCTCGAACACACATGGTAACCAAATTGCCTACCAAGCACGTGCTGCTCATAATGAAGCAGCTGCTGCAAGCGAAGGTCAAATGCTTGCTCAAGCCATTGTTGAAAATGATCTGATTGGCAACGTCATTACAGAAGAAGAAATTTGGGCTTGTACAACTTGCCGAAATTGTGAAGACCAATGCCCAGTGATGAATGAACATGTTGACAAAATTATCGACATGCGCCGCTACCTTGTCCTTACAGAAGGAAAGATGGACCAAGAAATGCAGCGTGCGGTCATGAATATCGAACGCCAAGGCAACCCATGGGGAATTAGCCGCAAAGAGCGTGAAAACTGGCGCGACCTGCGCGATGATGTTCATGTTCCTACTGTAAAGGAAATGGAAAAAGCCGGCGAAGAATTCGAATACCTCTTCTGGGTTGGATCAATGGGTTCTTATGATAACCGAAGCCAAAAAGTCGCTCTTTCATTTGCTAAAATTATGAATGAAGCAGGCATTAAGTTTGCGATTCTCGGAAACAAAGAAAAGAACTCAGGGGATACGCCCCGGAGAATTGGAAATGAATTCTTATTCCAAGAACTTGCCCAAAAGAATATTGAAACGTTCCAAAAACACGACATTAAGAAAATTGTGACGTGTGACCCGCATGCATACAATACATTGAAAAATGAGTATCCAGAATTTGGCCTAGAAGATGTTGAAGTATACCATCATACGGAATTGCTTGCCAAGTGGGTGAAAGAGGGATTAATTAAGCCAGTTCATGAGGTAAATGAAACCATTACGTACCATGATTCATGCTATCTTGGCCGCTATAATGAAGTGTATGAGCCGCCAAGAGAAGTACTGAAAGCGATTCCTGGCGTCAAAGTCGTAGAAATTGAACGAAACCGTGAGACCGGTATGTGCTGTGGTGCAGGCGGCGGGTTAATGTGGACGGAAGAAGATACAGGTTTCCGTATTAACGTTGCACGTACAGAACAAGCACTCGCCGTAAATCCAACTGTTATTTCCAGTGCTTGCCCATACTGCCTGACAATGCTTAGCGACGGTACGAAAGCAAAAGAAGTGGAGGACTCTGTCCAAACACTTGACATTGCAGAAATTCTTGAAAAATCTATTGTCAAAACTGAAGAACAAGTAGTAAACTGAAACTAATATATGAATTTAAAGATAGAGTTCTCAAAAAAATAGGGAACTCTATCTTTAAAAAAGAAACCTGAGCGACTGCTCAATCAGTTATTGAAAACGCTCGCTTTATTTGTGGCATGATTTTTTAAAAAATTGTGAAAGGGGATTCCAATGGAAAAAAGTGTAATCGTAAATGGGGCACGGACACCTTTTGGAAAGTTTGGCGGCTTGCTAAGCGGGTACAGTGCAGCTGAGCTTGGCGGCATTGCAATAAAAGAAGCGCTCAAACGGTCGAATGTCGAAGGCGGGGATGTTGATGAAGTTATCTTTGGCTCGGTTCTTCAAGGAGGGCAGGGACAAATTCCTTCCCGCCAAGCGTCTCGCCATGCAGGGCTCCCGTGGGAAGTAGCCACTGAAACGATCAACAAAGTATGCGCATCTGGCATGCGAAGTGTAACGCTCGCAGACCAAATCATTCGGGCAGGCGATGCCAATATTATTGTTGCCGGTGGAATGGAGTCAATGAGCAATGCGCCGTACTTCCTTCCGAAAGCCCGCTGGGGACTCAGGATGGGTGATACCGCACTTAAAGATTTAATGATTCATGACGGGCTGACATGCTCATTTAACAGCGTTCATATGGGAACTTACGGAAATTCTGTCGCGGAGGAGTACGGCATTACAAGAGCGGAGCAGGATAAATGGGCGCTTGAAAGCCATCAAAAGGCAGTTGCTGCAAGAGAAAAACTGAGGGAAGAAATTGTTCCTGTAGAAGTTCGCCAGAAAAAGGGTGAACCGATCGCCGTCCATGATGATGAAGGGCCAAGGGAAGATACCTCGCTTGAAAAACTTGCAAATCTGCCTTCGGCTTTTTCAAAAGACGGTACCATTACTGCCGGTAATGCTCCAGGAGTGAACGACGGGGCGAGTGCGCTTGTTGTCATGTCGGAATCCCAAGCAAAGAAAGAGAAAAAGACGGTATTGGCCAATATTATTGCTTCGGCGCAGCTGTCAATTGAAGCTGAATTTTTCCCAAAAACGCCAGGCTTGGTGATCGAGAAAATACTTCAGAAAACAGGCAAAAGAAAAGAAGAGATCGATCTTTTTGAAATAAATGAGGCGTTTGCGGCAGTCGCATTAACAGCAGGAAAAATCGCGATGCTTGATCCTGAGAAAGTGAATGTGAATGGGGGAGCTGTTGCGCTTGGCCATCCAATCGGGGCAAGTGGGGCAAGAATTATTTTAACGCTCGCATACGAACTAAGACGCCGTGGCGGAGGGATTGGCATCGCTGCCATTTGCAGTGGAGGAGGCCAAGGCGACGCGATTATGATTGAAGTTCAATGAAAACGAAAAAAGGGGAGATAACGATGAATTTTTTATTGTCTGAAGAACATGAAATGCTGCGAAAAATGGTACGTAATTACGCTGAAAATGACTTAGCGCCATCTGCAGCCGAACGGGATGAAAACCAAAGCTTTGATCGTGAACGAATGTTTACGAAATTAGCGGAGCTGGGGCTTGCAGGCATTCCTTGGGAAGAAAAGTACGGAGGAGCGGGCATGGACTTTCTAGCCTATGTTATTGCTGTTGAAGAGCTTTCTCGCGTCGATGCTTCTGCCGGTGTAACACTTTCAGCCCACACGTCACTCTGCTGCTGGCCAATTTGGAAATTTGGCACGGAGGAACAGAAGCAAAAATATTTAAAACCGCTCTCTGAAGGAAAGAAGCTTGGCGCCTACGCTTTAACAGAACCGGGATCTGGAAGTGATTCAAGCAATATGCGTACGTCAGCAGTGAAAGACGGGGATAGCTACATTTTAAACGGCTCAAAAATTTTCATTACCAATGGCGGTGAAGCGGAGGTTTACATCGTTTTTGCCCAAACCGATAAAGACAAAAAATCGCGGGGCATTACAGCCTTTATCGTAGAAAAAGGCATGGAAGGCTTTTCGATGGGCAAGAAGGAGAATAAATTGGGAATCCGTTCATCACCGACGTTGGAAATTATTTTTGAAAATGTGAAAGTACCAGCCGAAAATGTCCTTGGCGAAGAAGGCCAAGGCTTCAAAGTAGCAATGATGACACTTGATGGGGGACGCAACGGGATCGCTGCTCAAGCCGTCGGGATTGCCCAAGGTGCGCTTGATGCGGCTGTTGCTTATGCAAAAGAACGAAAGCAGTTCGGAAAACCAATCGGAGAGCAGCAGGCGGTGGGCTTCAAGCTTGCTGATATGGCAACAAAAATTGAAGCCGCAAGGCTGCTCACGTATCAAGCTGCATGGCGCGAAGGAGCCGGGCTAAACTACGGAAAAGAATCCGCTATGTCTAAGCTTTTTGCAGGCGACATCGCGATGGAAGTAACGGTCGATGCTGTTCAAGTGTTTGGCGGATACGGTTACACGAAAGACTATCCTGTCGAACGGTATTTACGTGACGCGAAAATTACACAAATTTACGAGGGAACAAACGAGATACAGCGTCTCGTTATATCAAGAATGCTGTTAAAGGATTAATGTAATGGCAGATTTCGGAGGTGTTCGAATGGAAAAAAGAGCTGTAAAGTCAATGGTGAAAGATGAAAAATTAATCGAAACGCGGCGAAGCCAAATTATTAAATCGGCAGTGACACTATTTAAAGAAAAAGGATTCCATCGTACGACAACAAGAGAAATTGCAAAAGAAGCCGGTTTCAGCATCGGAACGCTGTATGAGTACATTCGGGAAAAAGAAGATATCCTTTATCTCGTTAGTGATTTCATCTACGATCAGTTCCGTGTCCGCATGGAAGAAGAAGCCTCCAGCAATTTAAAAAGCCTTGATCTGCTGCACCTTGTGATTAGCTCATACTTTAAACTCGTTGACGATAAGCAGGATGAAATGCTTGTCATGTACCAGGAAGCGAAATCACTTTCAAAAAAATCGCTGCCATACGTTCTGAAGAAAGAACTTCAACTATGTGCCATTTTTGAGAAAATTTTAACCCGTTGTGTCGAAGAAGGCCATTTTGCCTTATCGGAAAAAGAAATTAAAGCAGCGGCCCATAATATCCTTGTTTTTGGCCAAATGTGGGCGTTCAGAAGATGGGCGCTCCGTTCCATATATACAATCGAAGAATACACAAACATCCAGATGGAATTTATTATGAAAGGCATTTCGAAAAATAATAAATAACCGGAGGGGTTAAAGTGATGAAGTCTGATGTTTATATGCCGAAAAATCATGTGCGTTTTGTAACGGCTTCGAGCCTTTTTGATGGCCATGATGCATCGATTAATATTATGCGGCGCATTTTGCAATCAAGCGGAGCGGAAGTCATTCATCTTGGGCATAACCGTTCGGTTGACGAAGTTGTCCAGGCTGCAATCAGTGAAGATGTGCAAGGAATCGCGATTTCTTCTTATCAAGGCGGGCATGTTGAATATTTTAAATACATGTACGATTTGCTGCAGGAAAAAGGAGCGTCGCATATCCGGATATACGGCGGCGGCGGCGGGGTCATTATTCCAAAAGAAATAAAAGAACTGCACGAATACGGAATTGCAAAAATCTTTTCCCCTGAAGATGGACGGACTTCCGGGCTGCAAGGCATGATCAACCAAATGTTAAAAGAATGCGATTTTCCGACTACACGCCATTTCAAGAGTGATTACGAAAAACTTGAAGAACAAGATATCGGGACAGTTGCAAATTTTATTACGTATGTAGAAGAGAGAAATGAAGATAAAAACCGAGATGAAGTGATTCAACGATTGAAAAGGATGGAGAAAGACGTCCCGGTTCTTGGGATAACAGGCACCGGGGGAGCGGGAAAAAGCTCCTTGACAGATGAACTGGTCCGCCGCTTTATCAATGAATTCGATGATTTGTCAATCGCCATTTTATCTGTTGACCCGACAAAGCAAAAAACAGGCGGTGCCCTTCTAGGTGACCGCATTCGGATGAATGCGATTCACAATGATCGAATCTATATGCGGAGCCTTGCAACAAGGAAATCAAAAACAGAACTGTCCGAAGCGATACAAGATGCCATTACTGTCGTAAAAGCAGCAGGCTATGACTTTATCATCGTCGAAACGAGCGGAATTGGGCAGGGCAACGCGGAAATTGCCGAAATTTCTGATGTTTCCCTTTATGTCATGACGAGTGAGTTCGGCGCCCCTTCTCAGCTCGAAAAAATTGAAATGCTCGATTTTGCGGATGTTATCGCGATTAATAAATTCGAACGGAGAGGTTCGAAGGATGCTTTAAACGCGGTAAAGAAACAGTACCAACGAAATCACACATTATTTGATAAACCAGTTGAAAGCATGCCTGTCTACGGTACCATCGCCAGCCAGTTTAATGACAAAGGAACGAACACATTATTTAAAGCCATTTTAGATATTGTTAATCAAAAATGCGGCACGGATTGGCAGACAAATATTGAAACGACTGACAACGTCGAAAAACTAAACCTCATTATTCCGCCGGATCAGGTAAACTATTTAAACGACATCGTATATACGGTAAAAGATTACCATAAAAGAACGAAACAGCAGTCAGAACTTGCGCGTAAAGCGTTCCAACTCGATGGAACAATGAAAATGCTTGAGAACAATGCATTGGGAGATGAAGCTAAAGAGCAAGCTGAGTCAGCTATTAAAGCGTTAAAGGAAGAAATCGAAACGAAAGTAAGCAATGAAACGAGATCAATTATTCAAAATTGGGAAACAGTCAAAGAAAAATACAGCGGAGACAAATTTGTTACAAAAATCCGCGATAAAGAAATTGTGACAGAGCTAACAACAACGAGCTTGTCAGGATTAAAGATTCCAAAGGTCGCTTTGCCGAAATTCGAAGACTGGGGAGAAATTGTCCGTTGGGTAATGAAGGAAAACGTCCCTGGATCGTTTCCGTATACGGCAGGGGTGTTTCCTTTTAAACGAAAAGGCGAAGATCCGAAGCGCCAGTTCGCAGGCGAAGGGACACCTGAACGGACAAACCGCCGCTTCCATTATCTATCAAAAGACGACCCGGCAAAAAGATTAAGTACTGCCTTTGATTCGGTTACGCTTTATGGGGAAGACCCTGATTATAGGCCTGATATCTACGGGAAAGTTGGGGAAAGCGGTGTCAGTGTCTGTACGCTTGAAGATATGAAAAAACTTTACGAAGGCTTTGATCTTTGCGACCCATCAACATCGGTGTCGATGACGATTAATGGGCCCGCGCCAATCATCCTTGCGATGTTTATGAATACGGCAATCGATCAGCAAATGAAGAAGTTTGAACAGGAAAATGGGCGCAAACCAACGAAGGAAGAGGAAGAGAAAATCCGCGCATACACGTTGCAGACCGTTCGCGGTACTGTGCAAGCCGACATTTTAAAAGAGGATCAAGGACAAAACACGTGTATTTTCTCAACCGAGTTTGCCCTTCGTATGATGGGAGACATACAACAATATTTTATCGACAACAAAGTAAGAAACTACTACTCTGTGTCGATCTCAGGCTACCATATCGCGGAAGCCGGGGCGAATCCGATATCGCAGCTTGCATTCACGCTTGCGAATGGGTTTACGTATGTCGAATATTATTTAAGCAGAGGCATGCATGTTGATGATTTTGCGCCCAATTTATCCTTCTTCTTCAGCAACGGGCTCGATCCAGAATATACCGTCATCGGCCGCGTCGCCAGAAGAATATGGGCTACTGTTATGCGTGATAAATACGGGGCGAACGAAAGAAGCCAAAAATTAAAATATCATATCCAGACATCGGGAAGATCCCTCCATGCACAGGAAATGGCATTTAACGACATTCGAACAACGCTCCAAGCATTGATCGCCATTTACGATAACTGCAACTCCTTGCATACGAATGCTTATGATGAGGCGGTGACAACACCGACAGAAGAATCTGTTAGAAGGGCAATGGCCATTCAAATGATTATTACGAAAGAGCTTGGCCTCGCGAAAAATGAAAACTCATTGCAAGGTTCCTTCATTATAGAAGAGTTGACAGACTTGGTTGAGGAAGCGGTTCTCATGGAATTTGAACGCCTAAATGAAAGAGGCGGAGTCCTCGGCGCAATGGAAACACAATACCAACGGAGCAAAATTCAGGAAGAGTCCATGTACTATGAAACATTGAAGCATAGCGGAGAGCTTCCAATCATCGGAGTTAACACATATGAAAATCCGAATCCCCCTTCTGATGAAGAGTTTGATATTCCGCTAGCGCGTGCAACAAAGGAAGAGAAAGAAACGCAAATTCATAACTTAAAGGAATTTCATAAAAAGAACGAAACAGAGGTAGAAGAAGCCTTGAAACGCTTGCAGGAAACAGCCATAAGCGGCGGAAACATTTTCGAAGAGCTAATGGAAACGGTTAAAACAGCAAGCCTTGGGCAAATTACACATGCGCTTTACAAAGTTGGCGGAAAATATCGCCGCAATATGTGATTCCAGAAGTCAGAGGCCGGAAGCCGGATTTGAAGAAATCGATGAAAGAATCGATTTCGACTCTTCAAGTCCAGAAGTCAGAGGCCGGAAGCCAGATTAAGGTGAAATCGGTGGAGGCACCGATTTCTTTTCCGATGGGAAAACCCACAGCAGATTTTTTTCACAAATTCAATTGTTTATCTATAGCATATTTAGGCACAAATTGTTTATAATGGATGGTATGATTTTAGATGTTGATGAAAGGGTGTGCCTTTATGTCGCTATTAGACAATCTTACAAAAGAAGAACTGCAAGAAACGCCAATGATTGATATTATGTACCATTACCTGAGCGAGGAACGACAAACGGTAGACTTTTATACATTGATGAATAAAATTGCAAAATATAAAAATTGGTCAGAAACCGAAATGAGAGATAAGCTTGTCCAGGCTTACACGGATATGAACATTGACGGACGTTTCGTGTCACTGGGAGACAATCAATGGGGCCTAAAAAGCTGGTACCCTTTTGAGCAAACAGAAGAAGAGCTTGGCACAACGATTAAACCGAAGAAAAAGAAAAAAGTTGTTGATGACGATTTCGATGATTACGACGATCTTGACGAAGAGCTTCTTGAAGATGAAGAGCTCGATGACTTTAAAGAAGATGAAGAGGAAGACATTGAACTCCTAGATGAAGTGGAGGAGGAGAAATTAGTAGATGATGACTTTCTTGATGAAGAAGAGGAAGAATTCGAATTTGAAGAAGAGGAAGAAGAATAATCGGGCGACCCCGCTTGACAGATGATCGCGTAATCGTTACAATCATTTTTGGGCTTTACGAATAATCGTTCATTTTTCATTTACATTTTAACAAAAGCGGCCCCTATATACTTGGGTGCCGCTTTTGTTTTTTTTGTTTTTTAAAATGCCTTTTAATTATCGTCTTAATTTTAAAAGTTGGGGAAAACATAAAGGAATAGAGGGGGGCCATTCTCATGAATACGAAATACATCTTTGTCACAGGCGGTGTCGTTTCCTCTCTTGGAAAAGGCATTACAGCAGCTTCTCTTGGCCGGCTGTTAAAAAACCGTGGATTAAAAGTGACGATCCAGAAGTTTGATCCTTATATTAACGTTGATCCTGGCACAATGAGTCCTTATCAACACGGAGAAGTATTTGTTACCGAAGACGGGGCGGAAACGGATTTGGATCTTGGCCATTATGAACGTTTTATCGATATTAATTTAACGAAATACAATAATATAACGACAGGTAAAGTATATTCAAGCGTCATTAAAAAAGAACGGCGCGGCGATTATTTAGGTGCAACGGTTCAAGTCATCCCCCATATTACAAATGAAATTAAAGAACAGGTCTTTCGGGCAGGGCGCGCGTCACAATCAGACGTTGTCATTACAGAAATTGGCGGAACGGTCGGCGATATTGAAAGCTTGCCCTTTCTTGAAGCGATTCGCCAAATTAAAAGTGATGTTGGGGCACAAAACGTCCTGTATATCCACTGTACGCTCATTCCTTACTTGAGGGCTGCAGGGGAAATGAAAACAAAACCAACTCAGCATAGTGTAAAAGAACTCAGAAGTCTCGGCATTCAGCCAAATGTCATTGTCGTAAGGACGGAAATGCCAGTTCCTCAAGACATGAAAGACAAGCTTGCATTGTTTTGTGACATTGATCCGAAAGCTGTGATTGAAGCGAGAGACGCTGAAACACTTTATGAAGTGCCGCTCGATTTTCAAAAGCAAAACCTTGATCAAATCGTTTGTGATCATTTGAACTTAGACTGCCGAGAAGCAGATATGCGTGAATGGCAAGAACTTGTCAAAAAAGTAACAAACTTAACGAAGACAACGAGAATCGCACTTGTAGGAAAATACGTCTCACTCCAGGATGCTTATCTTTCTGTTGTTGAAGCATTAAAGCACGCTGGCTATCGGTATGATGCCGATATTGAGATTGATTGGATTGATTCCGAAAGCTTGACGAAAGAAAATGTACACGAACGTTTAAATGAGGCTGATGGCATTCTTGTCCCGGGAGGCTTTGGAGACAGAGGCATTGAAGGCAAGATTGAAGCCATCCGCTATGCAAGGCAAAACAATGTGCCTTTCTTAGGGATTTGCTTAGGCATGCAACTTGCTTCTGTAGAATTTGCACGCAATGTCGTTGGACTAGAAGGGGCGAATTCAGCCGAAATTGATGAAAAAACAATTCACCCGATTATTGCTTTGCTCCCTGATCAGGAAAATGTAGAGGATTTAGGCGGCACGCTCCGACTAGGCCTTTATCCATGCAGGCTGAAGGAAGGAACGAAAGCATATAGGGCGTATGGAGGCAGCGAGGTATTTGAACGCCATCGCCATCGATACGAATTTAATAATTTCTACAGAAAGCAAATGGAAGAAGCCGGGTTTGTATTTTCCGGCACAAGCCCTGATGGGCGCCTAGTCGAAATTATAGAGCTTAATGATCACCCATGGTTTGTCGCTTCACAATTTCATTCGGAGTTCAAATCGCGCCCGACGAGGCCGCACCCTCTTTTTGAAGGTTTTATCCATGCGTCACTATTTAAAGAACCGTGAAGGTAAGCCTACTTTCACTGTTCTTTTTTTATCGTACTTAGGCGGGAAGACGCTATTTTCGTAAGAAATTAAGGTGGAAGGGTTCAAGGTTTTGAAAGTATTGCCAAATATTAGAAGGAATTCATTAAGATAAATCGAATGTATACTTTAAAATCGTTCAACTGCATAAATGACAGAGAGGCTAGTTACAAAAATTATTTTATTCCATTGTTCATTTGTTCATTTCATTACTTAAATATACAGTTAGCGGGGTGGAAGATGGACAACAAGAGAATTTTAGTAGTTGACGATCAATTCGGGATCCGTATCTTGCTGAATGAAATTTTCAGTAAAGAAGGATATGAAACGTTTTCAGCAGCAAGCGGGCAGGAAGCATTGGAAATCGTTGCAAAAAAAGAGCCTCATTTAGTTCTGTTAGATATGAAAATACCAGGAATGGACGGGCTTGAAATTTTAACACGTATTAAGGAAATGAATGAACAAGCGAAAGTGATTATTATGACAGCATACGGCGAATTGAACATGATCAATGAAGCAATGGCAAATGGGGCGGTTGCTTACTTTTCGAAGCCGTTTGACATTGAAGAGGTTAGGGTAACTGTCCATAAAGAAATGCACCAAAACGGTCAAGCTTGAAAATTGGAAAGCGAGAAGGATAGGACAGCCATTTTTATATTCTAAATTTACATTGGCAATTCGCCAAGAAAACCAATCCCGCTTCTCACTTCTAACTTCTAGAACGAAAGTCGCGTCAGCGTTTTTTCTTACAACTTGTTAAATGGATGTTATTCGATTCTTTTGAACTTATGCTATAATGGTTACGGTAAGAAGGAATAATAAATTGTTTAAATGTCTCTCAAGACGAAACTGCATGAATCAATACATACTTTTGATTAGGAGGGATCACGCCTTGCCCTTAGTTTCGATGAAAGAAATGTTAGAGAAAGCAAAAGCAGAAGGCTATGCCGTCGGCCAGTTTAATTTAAATAATCTTGAGTTTACGCAAGCCATTTTACAGGCAGCTGAAGAAGAGAAGTCACCGCTTATTTGTGGTGTTTCAGAAGGAGCCGGACGTTACATGGGCGGCTTTAAAACAGTTGTTAAGATGGTTGAAGCCTTGATGGAAGAATATAACGTGACGGTCCCAGTTGCCATTCATCTCGACCATGGTTCAAGCTTTGAAAAATGTGTTGAAGCGATTCACGCAGGGTTTACTTCTGTCATGATTGATGGCTCGCATTTGCCGCTTGAAGAAAATATCGCTTTAACGAAACGAGTCGTTGACGTCGCACACGCAGTTGGTGTGTCTGTCGAAGCTGAGCTTGGACGAATTGGCGGCCAAGAAGATGATCTCGTTGTAGAAAATGCTGAAGCAATGTATGCTATACCTTCAGAATGTGATCAACTCGTGAAAGAGACGGGAGTAGACTGTTTTGCGCCTGCCCTTGGCTCGGTTCACGGACCATATAAAGGCGAACCGAATCTCGGTTTTGATCGCATGGAAGAAGTAATGAACTTAACAGGTGTTCCGCTCGTCCTCCACGGAGGAACTGGAATTCCTACAAAAGATATTAAACGCGCCATCTCGCTTGGCACTGCAAAAATTAACGTCAACACTGAAAACCAAATTTCCGCATCAAAAGCAGTTCGTCAAGTGCTTGCTGAAAAACCGGATCTTTATGATCCAAGGAAATATTTAGGACCTGCCCGTGAAGCCATTAAAGAAACAGTCAAAAGCAAAATGCGGGAATTCGGTTCATCAAATAAAGCGTAAGAACCGCCAGACTGGCGGTTCTATTCAAAAAATAAGAAAGTATAAATTAGCTCTTTCGCAAATTTAAACCAATCCGGCCTCTGGCCTCCGAATAAGGACGCGTCAGCGACTTTGTTCAAAATAGTACACGATATACGGAGCGGGACTTAATTAGTGGCAAAATTTTATACCGATCGTGAGGTGCATCCTTAACCATGGAATTTTTCATTGATTCGGCTAATATTGACGAAATTAAACAAGCGAGTGAGCTCGGGATACTTGCCGGCGTAACGACAAACCCTTCGCTTGTTGCGAAAGAGAAAGTTGATTTTCATGAAAGATTAAGAGAAATCACAAGTATTGTGAAAAGCTCGGTAAGTGCGGAAGTTATTTCAACGAATGCGGAAGGAATGGTTGAAGAAGGAAAAATTCTTGCTGGCATTGCCCCGAACATTACCGTAAAACTACCGATCACCCAAGATGGTTTGAAAGCTGTAAAAGCACTTAGCGATCTTAATATTAAAACAAATGTCACGTTAATTTTTTCTGTTAACCAAGCTCTGCTTGCTGCTAGAGCAGGTGCCACGTATGTTTCCCCATTTTTAGGGCGTTTAGATGATATAGGGCAGGAAGGCATACCGCTTATTCGTGACATAGCTAACGTATTCAACATACATGGCATACGGACGAAAATTATCGCGGCTTCCATTCGCCATCCGATTCATGTCACGCAGGCAGCCCTCAGCGGTGCGCATATTGCCACAATCCCTTATAAAGTCATTAGCCAATTGTTGACACATCCATTGACTGATCAAGGTCTTGAAAAGTTTTTATCAGACTGGGAAAATGCCCAAACCGATTAATTTTTTTGATTTGGATTTTCTTGGTATTTCATACATGATTTATGATTAATCGGAAACAATAGGAACAATGAAATGAGTACTTGAAAATTTAGCGAATGAGTTTGTTTAGCGGCTCTTTTCGCGGTTTCAGCCCGGCTTAAGATGTTGGCTTCCTAAGAAAGTATAAATGGGTATTCAACAATTGAAGCCAATCGCATCTCTCGCCTTCAAGAAAGGCGCGTTAGCGTTTTTTCTTAATGAAATAGGCCTTTGTGCATTCTTAGAATGACGAGTAGAAAGGAGAGCATTATGGAAAAGCTTATGATCGAGGGGGGTTATCCTCTGCAAGGTAAAGTGGAGATAAGCGGAGCGAAAAACAGCGCAGTAGCCCTTATACCTGCAGCCATTCTTGCGGATTCAACAGTAACAATCGATCATTTGCCTAATATATCTGACGTAAAGATTTTAAGTGAACTGCTTAAGGAAATTGGAGGAGACGTTTCACTTGAAGGCAATAAGCTAATTGTGAATCCTGCAAATATGATCCCTATGCCGCTTCCTAACGGCAATGTAAAAAAACTTAGAGCTTCATACTACTTAATGGGGGCTATGCTCGGCCGTTTCAAAAAAGCGGCTATTGGCTTGCCTGGTGGCTGCAACTTAGGTCCCCGCCCCATCGATCAACATATTAAAGGCTTCGAAGCCCTCGGTGCATCGATAACAAATGAGCGTGGAGCGATTTACTTGCGTGCGGGAGAATTAACAGGCGCGCGAATTTATTTAGATGTAGTGAGTGTCGGGGCGACAATCAATATTATGCTTGCTGCTGTAAAAGCAAAAGGCAGAACCGTGATCGAAAACGCCGCGAAAGAGCCCGAAATTATTGATGTTGCTACTTTGCTTACAAGCATGGGCGCTAAAATTAAAGGTGCAGGAACGGACGTCATTCGCATTGACGGGGTTGAAAGCTTGCACGGATGCTACCATTCCATTATTCCGGATCGTATTGAAGCGGGTACATACATGATCTTTGCGGCCGCAATGGGCAAAGAAGTAACCATTGACAATGTGATTTCTCAGCACGTGGAATCCCTTATCGCGAAATTGCGTGAAATGGGCGTAGATGTAGAAACATTTGAAGATAGCGTCATCGTCCGTACGAACGGAGATCATTTAAAGGCAGTCGATGTAAAAACACTCGTTTATCCAGGCTTTCCGACAGATTTGCAGCAGCCATTTACTGCATTGTTAACAAAAGGGAATGGGACAAGCATCGTAACCGATACGATTTACAATGCCCGTTTCAAACATATTGATGAACTCCGCAGAATGGGTGCGGAAGTAAAAATAGAAGGCAGCTCAGCAATTATATCAGGCCCTGTAAACCTTGAAGGCGCAAAAGTAAAAGCGAGTGATTTAAGAGCCGGTGCTGCACTCGTTGCAGCAGGTTTAATGTCGAACGGTGTAACGGAAATTTACGGCCTCGATCATATTGATCGGGGGTACGAACAGTTAGTTGATAAGTTAACCATACTTGGTGCCAAAGTATGGAGGGAAGAAATGACGCTGGAAGAGCAGGAAGCTCACGTAAAAAGTATGTAGGGAGAGAGAAGATGGAACGAAGCTTAACGATGGAAATTGTCCGGGTAACGGAAGCTGCAGCATTAGCGTCGGCAAGATGGAATGGAAAAGGGAAAAAAGAAGAAGCGGATGATGCTGCGACTACAGCGATGAGAGAGGTATTTGACACGATTCCTATGGATGGTGTCGTTGTTATCGGCGAAGGAGAAATGGACGAAGCTCCGATGCTCTACATTGGAGAAAAACTCGGTACTGGCAACGGCCCAAGCGTTGATATAGCAGTGGATCCGCTGGAAGGGACAAATATTGTTGCTTCAGGCTCTTGGAATGCGCTGACTGTTGTTGCAATAGCCGACAGAGGCAATTTGCTTCATGCGCCTGATATGTATATGGATAAAATAGCAGTCGGGCCTGAAGCAGCCGGCCAGGTTGATATTAATGCTTCCGTGTACGATAATCTTAAAGCAGTCGCAAAAGCAAAAAATAAAGACATAACAGATGTCGTTGTTACAGTTCTCAAACGAGAGCGCCATGAAAAGCTCGTTCAAGAAATAAGAGACGCTGGAGCGATGATTAAGTTTATTTCAGATGGTGATGTGGCTGGTGCGATAAATGCTGCAATGAGAGGGACCGGAGTTGATATGCTTCTTGGCCAGGGCGGAGCGCCGGAAGGTGTTTTAGCTGCAGTGGCTTTGAAATGCCTTGGTGGCGAACTGCAAGGAAGATTAGCTCCGCAAACTGAAGAAGAAATTGAAAGATGTAAAGCAATGGGTATTGATGATACGAATTCGGTTCTCCGAATGGAGGATCTTGTAAAAGGTGATGACGCTATTTTTGCGGCAACAGGTGTCACAACGGGGGAATTGTTGAAAGGCGTTCGCTTTGATGGACCAATAGCTGAAACAGAAACGCTCGTTATGCGTGCGAAAACAGGCACTCTTCGCTATATACAAGCGAAACATAATTTAAATAAAAAACCAAATCTTGTTATGAAACGTTAAGAAACTGGGTACAATTGAATCATGAAGAGATTTCTCATAAACTTTTTACGGGAATCCATCCATTTTATCCCGGTGTAACCGTCCGTGGGGGGATGAAGAAAAACCCCCACCGATGGAAGTCTCGCTTTAGTAAGACCCCTGGCGGCTTCTCATACTACAGCTTCACTATAAAACCCCAAATCACTAATCCAACCAATCATTGCAATAAAATGAACTCCATGTTTATTTATAAAAAGTATTTAAAGAAAAGTGTGGTGTCCTAATGGGTGTAAAACTAGCAGAATTAGAAAATATGAAACTGAAAGATCTGTATGAGCAAGCAAGAAAGTACAAAGTTTCTTACTACAGTAAATTAAACAAAAAAGAACTTATATTTGCTATCTTAAAAGCGCAAGCTGAACAAGACGGGCTTTTATTCATGGAAGGCATTTTGGAAATTATTTCGAGTGAAGGCTTCGGATTTTTACGGCCGATTAATTATTCGCCAAGTGTAGAAGATATTTATATCTCAGCTTCCCAAATTCGCCGCTTTGATTTAAGGAATGGTGATAAGGTTTCAGGGAAGGTTCGGCCGCCGAAGGAAAACGAACGGTACTACGGCCTGCTTCATGTCGAAGCAGTAAACGGAGAAGAGCCCGATTCCGCCAAAGAACGCGTTCACTTTCCAGCGCTTACTCCGCTTTATCCCGAAAGAAAAATGACGCTTGAAACAGAAGCGAAAAAAATCTCAACAAGGATTATCGATATGATTTCCCCTGTCGGGTTTGGCCAGCGCGGATTAATCGTTGCGCCGCCAAAAGCGGGAAAAACAATCCTTCTAAAAGAAATTGCGAACAGCATTGCAGAAAATCATCCCGAAACCGAATTAATCGTATTATTGATTGATGAGCGTCCGGAGGAAGTAACAGACATTGAGCGATCGGTAAAAGGGGATGTCGTCCATTCAACGTTTGATGAAACGCCTGAAAACCATATTAAGGTCGCAGAACTTGTTCTGGAACGTGCGATGCGCCTCGTTGAACATAAAAAAGACGTCGTGATTTTGTTGGACAGCATTACAAGGCTTGCAAGAGCATTCAACCTCGTCATTCCTCCTAGTGGCCGTACACTTTCCGGTGGAATCGATCCAGCTGCATTTCATAGGCCAAAACGCTTTTTTGGCGCAGCTAGAAACATTGAAGAAGGCGGCAGCTTAACGATTTTAGCGACAGCGCTTATCGACACAGGCTCAAGGATGGACGATGTGATTTATGAAGAATTTAAAGGGACAGGCAATATGGAGCTTCATCTTGACAGGCGGCTCGCCGAACGGCGGATTTTCCCAGCAATTGACATTACAAGGTCTGGAACCCGCAAAGAAGAACTGCTACTGCCAAAAGAACAGCTCGATATTCTTTGGGCAATCCGCAAAACAATGGACGGTTCCCTCGAATTTGTCGAACACTTCTTAAAACGCCTAAAAGAAACCGAAACAAATGAAGAGTTTTTTCAACGATTCCAAAAAGACAAAAACGGAAATTGATAAATCGAAAAGCTGAAGCGGCTCGTTCTGCTCTGAAGAGAAAATGCTCTTCCGAGGAAGGGGTGGTTTTTACCCCGGCCGAGGAAGAAATTTTATCGAGGAGCAAGCCGCAGAAGCTGGACAATCGAAAAGCTGAAGCGGCTCGTTCTGCTCCGAAGAGAAAAGTGCTTGCGAATTACGTTTTTCCCTGTTATAATGTATTTCTGTAATATGAAGTATAACTCTGTTTCTTAGGGATTCAGGGCGGAAGGAGATGAACGAGATGAAACAAGGAATTCATCCAGAATACAATAGAGTGAAAGTCACTTGTGCATGCGGCAATGAATTTGAAACAGGCTCTGTAAAAGAAAATTTGCGTGTAGAAATTTGTTCTGAATGCCATCCATTTTACACTGGCCGCCAAAAATTTGCTGATGCAGGCGGACGAGTTGATCGATTCAAGAAAAAATACAACCTTAAATAAGTTCGTAAAAACGAAATGGCCTTTGTGTAGGCATTGACAATAAAAAGCTCCCGTTTGGGAGCTTTGTTCATTATTGGAATAAAAGAACAGCTTTGAATTAAAAAAATCCGGGCACCTTAGTAAAAGGGAGGTGTCCAAAAATTGAAACGACTACTGCTTACTGGCACATTGGCAATCATGCTTGCTGCATGTACAAACCAATCGCCTCCACAAGCTGACAACAGCCAAAATCCAATCCAAGACAGATTGTTTGGAGCAGGCCCGATTAATTATAAATGGACGCGAAGCGGTGACGGCATACGCTACAGCTTTGATGCGAACCAAAATCCGCAAAGCATACGTAACCTCTCTGATGTGAAATATTCAATTAGCGATGATCAAGATAAAATTCGCCGGATTGTAGAAAGCGAAGGAAATCTTAATCCAGGCATGGTTGCAATTATCGGTGACAAAGCATACGTACACGTGAGGGTGCCGCAAAATGCAAATCGGAAAGAGTTAAAAATTGATAACCTCCGTGATGACTTGCAAGCTGCCATGCCCCGCTACGACATACGTCTCATTATTGACGATTAAGCCGTAAAATGCCTCAACCCTTTCGTTGGGGCATTTACATACGCTCTAACAAATTTTGCTGAAATTTCAAGAGTAAATTGAGATTATCTTTTGAAAATAACCCTCCATATATTATAATAGTAATGTTATGCCTTACACGTAATGGAATTGGAGTGGTAAGCAGGTGTTTGAACGACTACAGGCGATTGAAGATCGTTATGAAAAATTGAACAGCCTTTTAAGTGATCCCGACGTCATTAGCGATACAGAAAAACTAAAAGCTTATTCGAAAGAACAATCCGATATAGAGGATACGGTACAAGTTTACCGGGAATACAAACGAGTGAATGAAGAATTAAATGATGCAAAATCAATGCTTGAAGAAAAATTGGATAACGACATGGCCGAAATGGTCAAAATGGAAATTAGCGAGCTGCAAGACAAAGAAGAAGAGCTTGTAGAAAAATTAAAAGTTCTCTTGCTTCCTAAAGATCCGAATGATGAGAAAAACGTAATTGTTGAAATCCGCGGAGCTGCCGGAGGGGATGAAGCCGCATTGTTCGCCGGCGATCTTTACAGAATGTACAGCAGGTATGCGGAAATGCAAAATTGGAAAACCGAAGTGATTGAAGCGAACTATACAGAACTTGGCGGGTATAAAGAAATAATTTTTATAGTGAACGGAAAAGGTGCATATTCCCGTTTGAAATATGAGAATGGCGCCCATAGAGTCCAGCGCGTTCCGCAAACTGAATCAGGCGGCAGAATTCATACGTCAACGGCAACCGTTGCCGTTTTGCCCGAAGCGGAAGAGGTGGAAGTCGACATTCATGAAAAAGATATCCGTGTCGATACGTTTGCTTCAAGCGGTCCCGGCGGCCAAAGCGTAAATACGACAATGTCTGCTGTTCGGTTAACCCACTTGCCGACAGGCATTGTTGTGTCATGCCAAGATGAAAAATCCCAAATCAAAAATAAAGAAAAAGCAATGAAAGTGCTGCGTGCTCGCATTTACGACAAATTTCAGCAGGAAGCACAACAGGAGTATGATGCAAACCGGAAATCGGCCGTTGGAACAGGCGATCGTTCTGAACGGATTCGAACGTATAACTTCCCTCAAAACCGGGTGACGGATCACCGAATTGGCTTAACGATTCAAAAGCTCGACCAGATTTTACAAGGGAAAATTGATGAAATCATCGATGCGCTTATTATCGAAGATCAAACAGAACGAATGAAGCAGGTTGGTGAGTAATGGAAAAGAAGCAGACGGTCATTGAAGCCTTGAATTGGGCTTCTTCTTTTTTGGAAAAGGAAGGAAATGAAGCAGAAATACTTCTTGCGCATCACTTACATTGCAACAGGACGGGAATGCTCATGAAACTAAGAGAACCGTGTCCAGATGATGTGTTAAAAAAATTTAAGCATGACATTATCCTCCACAAAAAAGAAGGGATTCCCATTCAGTATTTGATGGGAGAGGAACAATTTTTTGGACGGCCATTCAAAGTCGATGAATCAGTCTTAATTCCCCGGCCTGAAACAGAAGAGCTCGTTCAGCTAGTAATTAAAAAAATCGATCAACGCTTTTCAAAAAAAGAACAGGTTCATGTTTGTGATATTGGAACGGGAAGCGGCGCAATCGCGGTTACGCTAAAGCTAGAACAGCCGAAAGTTAAAATGACTGCCATCGACATTTCACCCGCGGTTCTTGAAGTTGCTAGGCAAAATGCGGAAATGCTTCATGCCGACATTTGCTTTTTACAAGGCAGTTTCCTTTCGCCGGCGATTGAGAGGAATCGAACATTCGATGTTGTTGTTTCAAACCCACCTTATATCGAAACAAACACAATTGACGAGCTTGACACTGTCGTCCGAGAGCATGAGCCGCGTCTTGCGCTTGATGGGGGAGAGGACGGTTACCATTGTTATAGACGCATCATTGAAAACCTCTCTTCTGTATTGAATGCGCAGGCAATTGTTGCATTTGAAGTTGGCGATGGGCAGGCAAAGACCGTTTCCAACTTGATGAAAGGGAAATTTCCAAATGCAAAAGTCGAAATCACGCCCGATATTAATCATAAGGAACGGATGGTTACCGCAGAAATCGGGTTTTCATAAATAAAAGTTTCGTTAATTTTCCAAAAGTGTTTAAGAACAATGTCGATTTATGGAGTTTTTTTACGGATTGTTTTTCGTTTATAATTGAATCGCACTGTCCAAACTGTCTTATTGAAAGGACGGTGCAATTTAATGAAACGTGAAGCAATCATTTTTTTATTTTTATCTATTAGTCTATTATTTTCATCTATTCAACCATCAGTTGGCTATCGGCAGCTCGAATCAAGCGTGATTCCAGACGATGCGATTCGCCTTCGCATTTTGGCAAATAGCAATTCACAACAAGATCAAGAAATCAAACGGCAAATAAGGGATGCAGTAAGAACAGAAATTGAGTCATGGGTGGAAAACTACCGTTCTGTGGAAAAAGCGCGTAAAGTGATTAACAGCCATTTGCCTGAAATTAAAGAAATTGTTGCAAATGAATTAAAAAAGGCAGGGTTACACACAACATTTTCCGTTCAGCTTGGGACCTTTTCCTTTCCGACGAAATTATATGGCAGCTTCATTTATCCGGCTGGCGATTATGAAGCCGTGTTGATTACGCTCGGTGAAGGCCTAGGGGCAAATTGGTGGTGTGTGTTGTTTCCGCCGCTCTGTTTTATTGACATTGACAGCGGGGAAGCAATAAAAGAAGATGATCCTAATAAAGATCTGCCAGCAGAACAAAAAGAGGAACCGAAGGATCCTGAGATTAAATTTTTTATTGTGGATTTACTTTCCAATCTGTGGACATTTCTGAAAAATTTGCTGTAGTTGTTAACAAATTGGCTAGCCTTATCAACAGTTTGTGGACAAGTGCTGCTTTTGGATAGAATATGGCTAGTCAAAGGGGGGATAAAAGTGACGGAAAAATGGAAAACGAAAAGATGGCATGTGGATAAATCTGTTGATAACTTAAGCACAACCCGTTCCATTTTAGAAGCTGCGGAACGAATAAAAAAAAATGAAGTCGTTGCCTTTCCAACGGAAACTGTTTATGGACTTGGGGCCAATGCGTGTTCTGATGAGGCCGTGAAAAGAATTTTTGAAGCGAAGGGGCGGCCTGTGGATAACCCGTTAATCGTTCACATAGCTAGTTTTAACCAGCTAAACGGGGTTGTTCGCCACATACCGGAAACGGCCAAAAAGTTAATGGAGCGTTTTTGGCCGGGACCTTTAACGCTCATCTTGCCAAAAGGCGAAAGAATTAGTCAGTATGCAACGGCCGGGCTTCAAACGATCGGCGTAAGAATGCCTGATCACCCTGTTGCGCTTGCACTTATTGAAGCGGCAAATTTGCCAATCGCTGCGCCAAGCGCGAACCGTTCAGGGAAACCTAGCCCTACGGCTGCTGAGCATGTGTTGACGGATTTAAATGGAAAAATAGCCGGGGTGATTGATGCAGGAAGCGCAGGGATCGGTGTAGAATCCACCGTCATTGAATGCAAAGGGGACCAAATCACCATTCTTCGTCCAGGGGGGATTACCCAATCAGAGCTTGAAGAAGTTCTCTCAAAAGAAAATGTCCACGAATATAAGCCTAGTAAAACAGCAGCCCCTAAATCCCCTGGCATGAAATATACCCATTATTCACCAGATGCGCCTGTTTACCTTATTGATGCAACGGCAGAGGATATGCAGCAAGTGATTGATAAAGAGAAAGCAAACGGAAAACGCGTCGGCGTGTTGACAACAGAAGAAAAGAAACACTGCTATCATGCCGATTATGTCGTTGCTTGCGGAGAAAGAAGCAACTTATTCACAGTTGCTGAACAACTGTACAGCGCTTTAAGAACATTTGATGACCAACATGTGGATATCATTTTAAGTGAGACGTTTCCGAAAGAAGGGATAGGGGAAGCGATAATGAACCGGCTTGAAAAAGCCGCCGTTAAAGAAAACCCGTCGATTGGCGAGCCTTAAAAGGCGAAAAGAGAGGCATAGCAGAGTACGGCTCTCGCTCACTAGCGCTCTTTGAGCGCAGTGTGAGTACATTGCCTTACACTCCTCATGAAAAAGTGTGAGCTGGAAACCGATGATTCCTGCTCACACTTTTTCTTGAAAGAATGTATAAAATTGCCCACTTGCAAATTTAGGCCAATCTAAAATCATTCCCAAAAAACCCGAATCCCGTCTAAAAGATATGGGACGTGCATACCGTTATAAGAGCTACGCTCTTAGGGGGAAAGCAGATGGATGCTACATACATAATCGGCGAATTGCTCACGCTTGCTGCAATGGCATTTGCTTTGTCAATGGATGCTTTTTCGGTTGGCCTTGGGATGGGGATGCTTCAGCTTAGGCTTAGAAGAATAGCTGTTATTTCTTTTCTAACGGGCGCTTTTCACGTTGTTATGCCGCTTGCAGGTATGATGATTGGGAAAGTGCTTTCTGTTCATTTCGGAAATGTGGCCGTGATTGTTGGCGGTTTGCTGCTTATTTTTATAGGCGGAACCATGATTCATTCCTCGTTTCATGACAATAAAGACAAATCATTCATTGAACCATACGGCATAGGGCTCATCATTTTTTGCATGACCGTAAGCCTTGACAGCTTCTCGGCTGGATTGAGCCTTGGCATTTTTGGGGCGCGTGTGCTCGTAACGGTTCTTTTGTTCGGTTTTGCAAGCACGCTATTGACAATGACTGGATTACTTATTGGGAAAAAGTTTCAGAATTTATTTGGTACGTACAGTGAGCTCATTGGCGGATCCATTTTGATCGCATTTGGGATTAAAACGCTTCTTCTGATGATATAAAAAAGTTGTCAGTTTTTCATTTTCCATTAAAATAGATTGATAAGGACAAAGTAGTGTACGATAGTGTTAGAAGAGTTGTTCAAAAAATGGAGCTTTTCAAACGTGCACGTAAGCAGGAGGATATCCATGCAAAATATTCTTTTCGTTTGTACAGGAAACACTTGCCGAAGCCCGATGGCAGAAGCATTGCTTAAACATAAAAATAAAAATGTAAATGTACAGTCCGCGGGATTGTTTGCTTGTCGCGGCGGAACAGCAAATCCAAATACTGTTCAAGTCTTGAAGGAAAAAGGAATACTGTGTGAACATCGTACACAGCAAATGAACAAAACGTTGGCAGAATGGGCGGATCTCATTTTAACAATGACAAGCAGCCATAAGCAAATGATACACGTGGAATTTCCAGAATATGCAAGCAAAGTGCATACATTCAAGCAGTTCCTCGAAGAGGACAAAAAAAGCACAGGATCGTTTGATATTTCCGATCCATACGGAGGCTCTATTGAAACATACCGCCAAACGATGCTTGAACTTGAAACACTTGTGGATAAGCTCATTAAAAAAATGAATCACATTGAACGGGAGGAATCATGATGAAAGTGGCAATTGGATCTGATCATGCAGGTTTCAAACTAAAGGAAGAAATAAAACAATTACTGGATGAAATGAACATTGATTATACCGATTACGGAGCACATAGTGAAGAGTCCGTTGACTATCCTGATTTTGCCATTGCCGTTGCCGAAAAAGTTGCAAGCGGAGAAGCGGATCGGGGCATTGTCATTTGCGGCACAGGCATCGGTGTTTCGATTAGCGCCAACAAAGTAAAAGGCATCCGCTGCGCACTTGTCCATGACTTGTTTTCTGCAAAAGCGACTAGGCAGCATAATAATAGCAACGTCCTTGCAATGGGTGAGCGTGTAATTGGTCCGGGACTGGCAAGGGACATTGCTAAAGTTTGGCTTGAAACAGCGTATGAAGGCGGACGCCATGAACGGCGCGTAAACAAAATTGCGCAATATGAGCAGAAACAATAACGTTCGAAGGTTGGCGAAAAGAATGGAACACGTAACGAAACAACTGAATGAGCTTTTGCTCCAATTTGAGAAGCTTGTCACGTTCAAACCGCATTCTTTAGTCGTAATTGGAGCGAGCACAAGCGAAGTGATTGGAGAAAAAATCGGAACGTCAGGCGCGATCGAAGTTGCAAAAGCACTCTATGAACCGCTAGCAAATTTTGAAAAGCGGACAGGCGCTGCACTTGCGTTCCAATGCTGTGAGCATTTGAATCGCGCACTCGTGATCGATGAAGCCGAAGCGGAAAAGCGCGGCTATGAGCAGGTGGCCGTCATACCCGTTCCAAATGCCGGTGGCTCTATGGCGGCGTATGCGTTCGAACGAATGAAGAACCCAGTCGTCGTTGAAGAAATCAAAGCAGATGCTGGCATCGATATCGGCAACACAATGATTGGCATGCATTTAAAACGGGTGGCAGTGCCACTCCGAGCTTCGATCCGTTGGATCGGTGAAGCCTATGTTACATTAGCAACAACAAGACCAAAGCTTATCGGTGGAGAACGAGCCTGCTATAAAGCGAGACTTTCATGAGTGGGGTTTTTCTTCATCCCCCACTCATGGTTAGCACTCACAGAGTATAGTTCTCGCTAACTCACTTTTATTCGTAGTCTCGATAAACGGAGACTTATCAGGGGATTAGCGTCCGTTGTCCCCCACTTAGACTTCCTCGAAGTCTTGAAGTGGGGATCTTACGGACGATTGAGGCGTGATAAACGATAAGCCGGTTTATGCACGGTAGCATACCGGCTTTCACTCATTTTAAAGAATATTACTCGAAATCCGTACATTTATCCAAAGATCATTAAAAAGATTCGTTTTTAGCTTGAAACTCGAGTCAAAATCTATTATGGTTGTAGCATAGAGAAATCGGAAGGAGTTTAATATGAAGAATTTACAAAATGCGGATAAACAAGTATATGATGCGCTTCAGCAAGAGCTTGGAAGGCAACGCAGCAAAATCGAATTAATTGCTTCTGAAAACTTTGTCAGCGAAGCAGTCATGGAAGCACAAGGCTCAGTTTTAACGAATAAATACGCGGAAGGCTATCCTGGCCGCCGCTACTATGGCGGCTGCGAATACGTGGATATCGTTGAGGATCTTGCGCGAAACCGTGCGAAGGAAATCTTCGGAGCAGAGCATGTCAACGTCCAGCCGCACTCCGGCGCACAAGCAAACATGGCTGTTTACTTTACTGTACTTGAGCCAGGTGACACCGTACTCGGAATGAATCTTTCCCATGGCGGGCACTTGACCCATGGAAGCCCTGTAAACTTTAGCGGGGTGCAATACAATTTTGTAGAGTATGGCGTTGATAAGGAAACAGAATATATTGATTACGAAGATGTGAGGCAGAAGGCGAAAGAACATCAGCCAAAATTAATCGTCGCTGGCGCAAGCGCCTACCCCCGTCAAATTGATTTTGCGAAATTCCGTGAAATCGCTGATGAAGTTGGCGCCTATTTGATGGTAGATATGGCTCATATTGCTGGGCTTGTTGCGACAGGCCACCATCCGAACCCTGTGCCGCATGCCCATTTTGTTACGACGACGACACACAAAACATTAAGAGGGCCTCGCGGCGGCATGATTCTTTGCAAAGAAGAATTTGCGAAACAGATTGATAAATCCATTTTCCCTGGCATCCAAGGCGGCCCGCTCATGCACGTTATCGCTGCGAAAGCAGTCGCATTCGGTGAAGCATTGCAAGAAGAATTTAAAACCTATTCACAGCAAATTATTGACAATGCAAAACGTTTGGGAGAATCATTAGTTGGCCAGGGAATTAAACTTGTTTCCGGCGGGACTGATAACCACCTTCTGCTCGTTAATTTAACGAATCTTGGCATTACAGGTAAAGCGGCTGAAGAGGCGCTGGATGAAGTTGGCATTACAGTGAATAAAAACACGGTTCCGTTTGACTCGCAAAGCCCATTTGTTACGAGCGGAGTTCGCATCGGAACAGCTGCGGTAACGACACGCGGATTCGGGCTCGAAGAAATGGACGAAATTGCAAACATTATTTCTATTGTCTTGAAAAACATCGAAGACAAAGCCGTTCTTAAAGACGCGGAAGCCCGCGTAAAAGCATTAACCGATCGTTTTCCAATGTACGAAAACTTTTAATTCAAAATAACAGGATATCTGACCGGCGTTAAGGTGTCCTGTTTTTTTGTGTGCAAATGTAGGACGAATTGGGCGTTCTTTAATCCATGCTTGAATTGCCATACGTTTTTCTGTAATATTTTTTAAGGAAAGACAAAGTAAAGGGGGTTAATGCATTGGGAAAAATACTGGTACTTGATCATCCCCTCATCCAGCATAAACTAACATTTATCCGTAATGTAGAAACAGGAACGAAAGAATTCAGGGAGTTGGTTGATGAAGTATCGACGTTAATGGCATTTGAAATCACTAGAGATCTGCCGCTTCGTGAAGTGCAAATCAACACACCGGTCAGAGAAGCAAAATCGTTTGTGATTTCCGGAAAAAAACTCGGTGTCGTCCCCATATTAAGGGCCGGCCTCGGCATGGTGGAAGGGATTTTAAAACTTATTCCAGCAGCAAAAGTCGGACACGTTGGTTTTTACCGCGATCCAGAGACATTAAAGCCAGTTGAATATTACGTGAAACTTCCTTCGGATGTGGAAGAGCGCGAGTTTATCATTCTTGATCCTATGCTTGCGACAGGAGGATCAGCTTCTGCTGCGATTAAAGCATTGAAAAGCCGCGGAGCAAAGCAGATAAAATTAATGTGCCTTGTCGCTGCACCTGAAGGTGTAAGTAAAATCACTGTTGAGCATCCAGAGGTAGATATTTATCTCGCTGCGCTTGATGAAAGTTTAAATGAAAAGGGATATATTGTTCCTGGCCTTGGGGATGCTGGGGACAGGCTTTTTGGAACGAAATAACTGGTAAAAGTGTGGCTAATTTGTTACAAGAATTAAGAGGCTGAAAATACGGGCTTGATTCCATGATTATACGTTTGACAGTCTATATTTCCTATTGTATTCTAACAAAGGATGGCGTTACAAGTATCCGCTTTCTTAGATCTATCGAAACAGAACTCCGCAATAGATTTTTCGTTGCATATATAGTATGAAAACTTTGCGAATTCAGGGGAGAACCGAATGCTCCAAAAAAGCATAGTCCATCGATATTTATCGTATGCTGCCTATTTGCTCGCGTTTTTAGTATTAGGCTGGGGTTTTACCCCTTATCACGACGTTTTTCTTGGGCTTATACTAGGGACTATTGTAAGTTTTATAAATATTTTTATTCTTTATTTTCGCATAGAACGTATGGGACAGGCAGTAGTGGAAGGCAAGAAAGTCCGTTCGCTCGGGATGCTTCACCGGTTTGCGATGGCAGGGCTTGCGGTGCTTATCGTTACTCTTTTTCCAGATTACTTTCATATGGTAAGTATGGTAATTGGCCTTATGGCTGCTTATCTTATCATATTTATAGATTCCATTTTTAAAACCCTACATTCTCGTTAGGAAGTGAGGTGAAACAGTTTGGATCATAAGAATCCAGAAGTGGAATTTTTAGGCTTATGGTTTAATATGTCTACTATTTTAATGTCAATTATTTCTGCAGTTATTGTCTTTATTATCGCCATGGTCGCTACGAAAAATCTACAGATGCGCCCGACAGGAATGCAGAATTTCATCGAATGGGTTATGGATTTTGTGAAAGGCATCATTAATAGTACAATGGACTGGAAGACGGGCGGTCGCTTTTTAACCCTTGGCATGACTCTGATTATGTATATCTTTGTATCAAATATGCTAGGATTGCCGTTTGCCGTTTCAGTTGGAGAAGATCATGTGCTCTGGTGGAAATCACCGACAGCCGATCCGACATTGACGCTTACTATGGCGGCGTTAATTGTTTTGTTATCCCACTATTATGGAATAAAATTGCAAGGATTTTCCGGGTATGCGAAAGGCTTTTTCTCACCAATGTGGTGGTTATTCCCGCTAAAGATTATTGAGGAATTTGCAAACACGCTCACGCTTGGCCTTCGTCTTTATGGAAACATTTTTGCAGGCGAGGTGTTGCTTGGGCTTTTGGCAGGCCTCATGACAAGCGGCTTTTTTGGCGCAATTGGCGGGGCAATTCCTATGCTTGCTTGGCAAGGATTCAGTGTTTTCGTAGGTACAATTCAAGCATTTATTTTCACAATGTTGACGATGGTTTATATGGCACACAAAGTGGCTGATGACCATTAATTTTATAAAAAATAACTTTTTCTTACAAATAAAAGGAGGATATTTAGAATGGGACTTATCGCAGCTGCAATTGCAGTCGGTTTGGGAGCTCTAGGTGCTGGTGTAGGTAACGGTCTTATTTTTGGTAGAACAATTGAAGGGATTGCTCGTCAACCTGAATTGCGCGGTACACTACAAACAACTGCGTTTATCGGTGTCGCTTTAGTTGAAGCCCTTCCAATCATTGGGGTCGTTATTGCGTTTATTGTTATGGGTAGATAACAAGAATAGCATGTTTTTAGAAGTGTTTCATAATGGCGAAGTCTGTTCTACGATGAAATGGAACCTTCGCCATTCGTATTGTCTAGCCCCAGCTTTACTATTGTCCAGCTTCAGCGGCTTGCTCCTCGGGAAAATTTCTTCCTCGGCCGGGGTAAAAAGCACCCCTTCCTCGGAAGAGCATTTTCTCTTCGGAGCAGGGCGAGCCGCTTCAGCTTTTCTTATGTAGACTTCGAAGGGAGTGAAGGAAGTGGAATTTTTGACAATAGGTGCAGCCGTTAACGGTGGCACGATTATTGCTCAATTAATTATATTTCTAGTTTTATTGGCGTTATTACGCAAGTTTGCGTGGGGCCCTTTGATGGGCATCATGAAACAACGCGAAGAACATATTGCTTCAGAAATTGAAACAGCGGAAAAGAACCGCGCGGAAGCACAAGAATTCTTGGCACAACAACAAAGAGAATTAAAGAAAACGCGCGAAGAAGCGCAATCTATGATTGAAAATGCGAAACAGCTTGGCGAGAATCAAGGAAAAGAAATTATCGCTGCAGCAAAAGAAGAAGCAGAGCGCATTAAAAAAGAAGCCGTCGCTGAAATTGAGCGTGAAAAAGAAGCGGCGATTACTTCACTGAAAGAACAGGTAGCTTCCTTATCTGTCATGATTGCATCGAAAGTCATTGAAAAAGAACTCGATGAAAAAGCACAAGAAGCGCTTATCAATGATTACCTGAAAGAAGTAGGAGAAGAACGATGAGCATGTCGAATGAAGTAGTTGCAAAGCGTTATGCTATCGCATTGTTCGAGCTTGCCGAGCAAGATGGGACGGTCTCACAAATTGAAAAAGAGATGGAGCTAGTTAAACAGCTTTTTCAAGATAATGGGCTTCAAAGTTTTTTCTCGCATCCTAAAATTACGATTCAACAGAAAAAAGCAATCCTTTCGGGCAATTTGAAAAACGCTGTATCCGAAAATGTAATAAACACACTTTTTTTGATGCTTGATCGTAAGCGCGGGGACAGCATTGCTGAAATGGCTGAACAGTATATTCAGCTTGCTATGGAAAAGGAACGGGTTGCGGATGCGGTTGTCTATTCTGTCAGACCATTAACTGAAAAAGAGCAGAAAGAAATTTCTAAAATCTTTGCAGAAAAAGTCGGAAAACAGGAATTGCGTATGCGTAATGTTATAAATCCGGACCTGATTGGCGGATTAAGAATTCGAGTCGGGAATCAAATCTTTGATGGAAGTGTAAGCGGCAAGCTGGAACGCATGAAACGGGAGCTTGCTGCTGCGAATGCATAAGCATTCAAAAAAAGGACAGAAGAGTTATAGAACAGGATGTTCGGATAATCTCCGGACTTTTTGAGCAATCTATACTACCCGAAATTGGTTATTACCACACATGATGATAGGGGTGAATATTCATGAGCATCAATGCTGCAGAAATCAGTTCGCTTATCAAAAAGCAAATTGAAAATTACCAATCTGAAATAAAAGTGAACGAAGTCGGTACAGTGATTGTAGTCGGTGACGGTATCGCACGTGTACATGGCCTTGACAATGTAATGGCTGGCGAGCTCGTTGAATTTTCAAATGGTGTAATGGGTATGGCCCAAAACCTAGAGGAAAACAACGTTGGGATTATCATCCTTGGACCTTATACAGACATTCGTGAAGGCGATGAAGTAAGACGGACAGGAAGAATTATGGAAGTGCCAGTCGGAGAGCAATTGCTTGGCCGTGTTGTAAACCCGCTTGGACAGCCGATTGACGGACAAGGCCCGGTTGAAACAACGAAAACACGCCCGATTGAAAGCCCTGCTCCCGGTGTTATGGATCGTAAGTCGGTTCACGAACCGCTCCAAACTGGACAAAAAGCGATTGACGCACTCATTCCGATCGGCCGCGGGCAGCGTGAGCTTATTATCGGTGACAGGCAAACAGGTAAAACATCAATTGCCATTGACACGATCATCAACCAAAAAAATGAAGACATGATTTGTATTTACGTTGCCATTGGCCAAAAGGAATCAACCGTTCGTGGTGTAGTTGAAACACTTAGACAGCACGGTGCGCTTGACTATACGATTGTTGTTTCTGCATCTGCATCCCAACCTGCGCCATTATTATTCCTAGCGCCTTATGCAGGGGTAACGATGGGTGAAGAGTTTATGTACAACGGCAAACATGTACTTGTCGTATATGATGACTTAACGAAGCAGGCATCTGCTTACCGCGAGCTTTCTTTATTGCTTCGCCGTCCTCCAGGCCGTGAAGCATACCCAGGTGACGTTTTCTACTTGCATTCACGCTTACTCGAGCGTTCTGCAAAACTTAGTGACGCACTTGGCGGCGGTTCATTAACCGCTCTGCCATTTATTGAAACGCAAGCAGGTGACGTATCTGCCTACATTCCTACGAACGTTATTTCCATTACTGACGGGCAAATCTTCTTGCAATCAGACTTATTCTTCTCTGGCGTGCGCCCAGCGGTAGATGCCGGACTTTCTGTATCTCGTGTCGGTGGCGCAGCCCAAGTTAAAGCGATGAAAAAAGTATCTGGTACACTGCGTCTGGATCTCGCTTCATACCGTGAGCTAGAGGCATTCTCACAGTTTGGTTCTGACCTTGACAAAGCAACACAAGCAAAATTGAACCGCGGTGCCAGAACGGTAGAAGTTCTAAAGCAAGGCTTGCACAAACCTTTAGCTGTTGAAAAGCAAGTGGCGATTCTTTACGCCCTTACAAAAGGTTTCCTTGATGATATTCCAGTGGCTGACATTAGCCGATTTGAAGAAAATTACTATACATGGCTCGAACATAATAAAAAAGAGCTGTTAGATGGCATTCGTGAAACAGGAAATCTTCCTGATGAAGAAGAATTTAATGCAGCAATCAAGGAATTCAAGAAAACATTTGTAATAAGCGAGTAACAACGGGGCGTTCCCGCCTCTTTCCTCGCATGTTATTTAGAGAAGAACCTCTAAATTTTTAAACTTCCTAATCAACCTTGTTTACAAAGGTGGTGAATAAGCAAATGGCATCATTACGCGACATCAAAACGAAAATTAACTCCACGAAAAAAACACGGCAGATTACAAAAGCGATGGAAATGACATCAGCGGCAAAGCTAAATAGGGCTGAATTGAATGCAAAAACATTTGTCGTTTATATGGAAAAAATACAGGACGTTGTAGCAAGTATCGCACTTGGAAGCCAAAGCGCGTCACATCCAATGCTTGAAAGCCGTGAAGTGAAAAAAACAGGCTACCTTGTGATCACGGCTGATCGCGGTCTCGCGGGTGCATATAACAGCAATGTTCTTCGAAATGTTTACCAAACGATTCAATCACGCCACAAATCAAAAGATGACTATGCAATTATCGCAATTGGCAAGGTTGGGCTGCAATTCTTTCAAAAACGCAACATGCCGGTTGTTGATTCGATTGTCGGGTTGAATGACCAGCCTGAATTCGCTGAGATTAAAGCCATTGCTTCAAAAACGGTAAACATGTTTTCTGATGGTGTGTTTGACGAGTTATATATGTACTATAACCATTACGTAAGTGCAATTTCCCAGCAATTAACCGAAAAAAAATTGCTGCCAATTACAGACTTGGAGCACGGAAGTGCAGCAAGCTCTTATGAATACGAGCCGTCTGAAGAAGAAGTGTTAAACGTATTGCTTCCGCAATATGCAGAAAGCTTGATTTATGGCGCTTTGCTTGATGCAAAAGCAAGTGAGCATGGCGCGCGCATGACAGCGATGAAAAGTGCAACAGACAATGCGGATGAACTTATTGATTCTTACACGCTCGCATTCAACAGGGCTCGCCAAGCAGCCATTACACAGGAGATTACGGAAATCGTCGGCGGTGCTGCCGCACTCGAGTAACACGCTTTATATAAAAATTATCATTGGAAAGTAACAGAAAAAAGTAGGAGGGAAAACGATGAGCAATGGACGAGTTGTTCAAGTAATGGGTCCCGTCGTTGACGTTAAGTTCGACAGCGATGCTCTCCCTGAATTAAACAATGCGCTTAAGATTAATTACAAAGCGCAGTCTGAATCTGAAGCAGACATTGACCTAACACTTGAAGTTGCTTTGCACCTTGGAGATGACACTGTGCGTACGGTTGCGATGTCATCAACAGATGGAGTAAGGCGTGGCATGGAAGTTGTGAATACAGGCGGTCCTATTTCAGTACCGGTTGGCGATGTGACACTAGGCCGCGTGTTTAACGTTTTAGGTGAAAAAATCGATTTGGATGAGGACATTCCTGCTGATGTGCGTAAAGAACCGATTCACCGTGAAGCGCCTAAGTATGAATCCCTTTCAACGAAAACGGAAATTTTGGAAACAGGCATTAAAGTTGTTGACTTGCTTGCTCCATACATTAAAGGTGGAAAAATTGGCCTCTTCGGCGGAGCTGGAGTAGGTAAAACGGTGTTAATCCAAGAATTGATTAACAACATCGCACAAGAGCACGGAGGCATTTCCGTTTTTGCCGGTGTTGGAGAGCGTACGCGTGAAGGGAACGACCTTTACTTTGAAATGAAAGATTCAGGTGTTATCAATAAAACAGCTATGGTATTCGGACAAATGAACGAACCGCCTGGCGCCCGCCTTCGTGTAGCGCTTACCGGTTTGACAATGGCTGAATATTTCCGTGATGAACAAGGGCAGGACGTGCTTCTTTTCATCGACAATATTTTCCGTTTTACACAGGCGGGTTCGGAAGTTTCTGCCTTGCTCGGCCGTATGCCATCAGCGGTTGGCTACCAGCCAACATTGGCTACGGAGATGGGCCAATTGCAAGAACGGATTACATCAACGAACACTGGTTCTGTAACCTCCATTCAAGCCGTTTACGTTCCTGCGGACGACTACACAGACCCGGCTCCAGCGACAACATTTGCTCACTTGGATGCAACAACGAACCTTGAGCGTAAACTTTCAGAGCAAGGGATTTATCCAGCGGTTGATCCGCTTGCTTCAACGTCACGTGCGCTTGCTCCTGAAATTGTTGGAGAAGAACATTACAATGTTGCACGCCAAGTACAACAAACACTTCAAAAATACCGTGAATTACAAGATATCATTGCCATTCTAGGTATGGATGAATTGTCTGATGAAGATAAGCTCACTGTAGCGCGTGCGCGCCGCATCCAATTCTTCTTATCACAAAACTTCCACGTTGCCGAGCAATTCACAGGCCAACCTGGTTCATACGTCCCTGTTCAGGAAACCGTCCGAGGATTCAAAGAAATTCTAGAAGGAAAATATGATGACCTTCCTGAGGACGCATTCCGCCTCGTTGGACGAATTGAAGAAGTTGTTGAAAAAGCGAAAGAAATGGAAGCGAACGTATAAAGAAGCCAGATTGGTTTAAATTGGCGAATGAGCAAATTTATATGGATCCATTTTCTTATATCTAACATGGAGGGGGGATCACATGAAAACAGTTAAAGTGAGTGTAGTTACCCCGGACGGTCCAGTTTATGACGGTGAGGCAGAAATTGTCAGTGTAAGGGGAAAAAGCGGGGAACTTGGCATTATGCCGAATCATATCCCGCTCGTCACCCCATTGACGGTTAATCCCGTTCGCCTTAAAAAAGACGGCTCGACACAACTTGTGGCTGTGCACGGCGGCTTCATCGAAGTAAGGCCGGAACAAGTAACCATTTTGGCACAAGCGGCTGAGCTGCCTGACAAAATCGACGTAAACCGCGCGAGAGCAGCTAAAGAACGTGCCGAGAAAAGACTCAACGAAGCAAAACAAGATGAAATTGATTTTGCCCGTGCACAATTAGCCCTTAGGCGCGCGATAACCCGATTGGAAGTTGCGGAGTAACAGGTTAAGCACTAAGTGAACCTTCACTTGGTGTTTTTTCTGTCTAAGTCTGTCTTAAAATGGCTTCAGGAGGGAGTAGACAAATGGAAGGTTTTGGAGTTCAAGCCATCGTTAATATTATTATTCAGCTTGTTTTTATTATCGTTACGTGGTGGGCGCTGCAAACATTTAGGCTAGATATTTTTTTAAAAAATCCAAACAGTCCTCAAGCAAAAACACTACTCATTTTACTCACGATTGCGATCGGGTCTCTTGTTGGAAATTTCTTCATCAATTATTTGGAATGGGCGACAAGGCTACGCTATTTATTTTAAAAAATTGTCCTAAAAAGTCTGAGGTGCACAGGACGTGAACCTTTAATAACATTTTAAGCTGCCGAATTTCTTCGTCAACTTCGTTTTTGCGGTTTCTTGCTCTTTTTGTCAACTTTTAGAACATACGAACGAAAAGTTTCTGTCGAAAGATGACTGAAAATTCCATGTATGTTCATCCTCTTCTTGTCCAAACTGATGAATAAGGAGAGGAAGTGTTTTACAGTGAAAAAAATTGGATTGATATCACTCGTTTTGTTCATTATTGCCATGGTTCATCATACATACAAAACGGATGCAAAGCATATGAATCCTTTGGATGATATGGCTAAAGCGATGGATGAGCTCAAAATCGAAATGACCGGATGGACCATGACTGCCAAGGAAAATTCTGGTTTTGAGTCAGATTGGAAGGGGTATAAATCAAGGGTAGACAAATTACATAATAAAACACTTGATTTTACTTGGGGAAAACCGGAATACAAAGGTGAAACGATCATTGTGAAAGGGACCAAAAAATCAAAGGACGGGAACATCACCGAAACGTTAACAATTTCGACACATCGTTTAGATGAACACTATTATTCAGTACTTTCCTATAGTATGACTGGTAAACGTTGGAGCGAAAAGGTTAAAAACGACGCATTCAGCCTTTTTTCGACTCGTACTAGCGAACTATTTTCATCAAACCCCTCTTTTTTCTCTTGTATCTCAGGAAAAATCAATGATACAATGGTTATTGCTTTGAGTAAGCGGGCGGAACAAATCATACATAAATTTGACGCGGATTTTGTCGAAGGAATTCATGAAGAAACGTTCGTTTCCCTATCCGCATATACTGAATTGTGGCAAACATCATTGGAAACGAAAGAAAAGAAAATGAATCTTCAAATTGCACTTAGAAACAAAGGCAAAAATACTCCTGTAGAAGTATTGATTGGAACACCTATTTTATTAAATGAATATTAATAAAGAAATTAACTCGACGCGGAGGGGAATATGTTGGAAAAAATCATTGTCCGTGGTGGTAGACGGCTGGAAGGCTCCGTCAAAGTGGAAGGGGCAAAAAATGCCGTTTTGCCAGTAATAGCTGCATCAATATTAGCAAAAGAAGGCATCAGCATTATTAATGATGTGCCTACCCTTGCAGATGTATATACAATCAAAGAAGTGCTGGAAAACTTAAATTGCGGAATTACATTCGAAAATAACCAAATCATTGTAGACGCAACAGACGCCTTAAAGACGGAAGCTCCGTTTGAATCGGTAAGAAAGATGCGCGCATCTTTTCTTATCATGGGACCTCTCCTTGCAAGACGCGGTCACGCCCGAATTGCATTGCCAGGGGGTTGTGCAATTGGGTCGCGACCAATCGATCAGCATTTAAAGGGTTTTGAAGCGATGGGCGCTAAGGTACAGATCGGCAATGGCTTCATCGAAGCCTTTGTTGACGGAAAACTAAAAGCAGCCAAAATCTACCTCGACTTCCCTAGCGTCGGTGCAACGGAAAACATTATGATGGCAGCAACACTTGCAGAAGGCACGACAATCATTGAAAATGTCGCAAAAGAGCCCGAAATTGTCTGTCTTGCGAATTATTTAAATGCAATGGGTGCAAAAGTGAGAGGTGCAGGAACAGGAACAATCCGGATAGAAGGGGTCAAGGAGCTTATCGGTGCGACGCACACTGTCATCTGTGATCGGATTGAAGCGGGGACGTTTATGGCCGCTGCCGCGATTACAGGTGGAGACGTATTTATTGAAGGGGCCGTTTCCGAACATTTACGTCCGTTGATCGCCAAAATGGAAGAAATGGGCGTGACAATTATTGAAAAAGAAAATGGGATTCGTGTCATCGGCCCTGAAGAATTAAAGCCGGTCGATATTAAAACAATGCCCCACCCAGGTTTTCCAACAGATATGCAGTCTCAAATGATGGCTCTTTTATTGAAAGCAAAAGGCACAAGCGTCGTCACTGAAACGGTGTTTGAAAATCGCTTCATGCATGTTGAAGAATTTCGCCGAATGAATGGCAATATTAAAATTGAAGGGCGTTCAGCTATTGTAAAAGGCTGCTGCAACTTACAAGGTGCAGAAGTTGCTGCAACAGATTTAAGAGCCGGTGCCGCCCTCATTATTGCAGGCCTCGTCGCTGAAGGCTGTACAAGAGTTGTTGAACTGCATCACATCGATCGCGGCTATGTGAATCTGACCGAAAAACTTGCATCATTGGGTGCAAATATTGAACGGGTAATCGAAGAACCAGTTCCAGTGAAAGAGAAAGAAGCCATCCCTCAAAGCAAACCAGCCATTTTAAAAGTAAATCCAAATTTTGCTTAAAAAACGACACATTTGCTGTCGTTTTTTTAAATTGTATTAAGTGCTTGTATTAATCATGCTTTCAAATTTCAAGTTTTTCATTTTGTTCTAACAGCCTGTCTCTCCCCATAAAATATAAGGAAAAAACTATTATAGGGGAGCGCATATATGAAACGAATTTTACTCTATTTATCTTTATTAACAACAATTGTCATTCTTATACCTACTTTAATCGTTCTTCCTTTTTCCTCAAGCGAAAAACAGAAAAGCGACATCCAAACAAAAGTGGCGGAACCTGAACAAGAAGAAGAAAAAATTGATATTCCTGTGTATCGCACATTAAAAAAAGAAGTAGAAAATGTCCCGCTTGAAAGCTACGTAGCTGGGGTTCTCTCTTCAGAAATGCCGGCAAACTTTGAACTGGAGGCACTTAAAGCCCAAGCATTGGCAGCAAGAACGTACATTGTAAAACAGCTGCTTCATCCTGCAGAAATGAATTTACCGGAAGGGGCAGTTGTAACAGATACTCCTCTTCACCAAGTTTACCTCAGTCATGACGAACTAAAAGAACTTTGGGGAAAAGATTTCCAATGGAAATATGAACGCATTCAAAAAGCGGTTCAAGAAACGAAAGGAAAAATTCTAACGTATGACAATCAGCCAATAACAGCATCGTTCTTTTCAACGAGCAACGGATTCACAGAAAATGCAGAAGATTATTGGGAAAATGAACTTCCTTATTTAAAAAGCGTGGCAAGTCCGTGGGATAAAGTATCGCCTAAATTTCAGTCAAGCGAAACAATGCCTGTCAAAGCATTTGAAGAAAAGCTTGGCATCTCACTTTCAAAAGAAAAAAACACCGGTACCATTATGAAACGGACAGAAGGGAAACGGATTGCAGAAATTAAAATTGGAGATAAAACATTTACAGGCCGTGAAGTAAGGGAAAAGCTTGAACTGAATTCGACAGACTTTTCCATTGAACGGAAGGGGAATACCGTTTCAATTTACACAAAAGGCTATGGGCACGGTGTTGGCATGAGCCAATACGGAGCGAATGGCATGGCAAAGGAAGGGAGAAAAGCAGAAGAAATCGTTGCACATTACTACAAAGGCATCGAAATTTCCAACATCGAACCATTTGAAAGCAAATTAATTGTTAAAAATTAATATTTTTTGCATAAATAGGTATATTATTCCAGGAATCTGATCAAAATGGTTCCTGAGGTGATAAAAATGAAAGATCATGAAAAAGAAATGCCTTCAAAAATGAAAAGGCTATTTCGCAAACGTTGGTTCTTCCCGGCTGTCTATTTAAGTGTTGCCGCTATTATCATAGCTACTGTCCTGTGGATGCAAAATGGCAATGAATCCGCAACCGAAGAGGAAGGAACAGGGACAGCGCATAACTATGATGAAGAAGCCGTGCCTACTGCAAAACAGCAGGAAGTATTCGTTGAGCCTGTATTGGCGAAAGATATTGAAGTCAAAGTGCCATTTTATGATGAAAAGGCATCTGCTGAAGAACAGGAATCTGCCCTCGTTTTTTATAATAACAAATACTACCAAAACAAGGGAATGGATTACACACTGAAAAGCGGAGAAACATTCGACGTAACGGCTGCTATGAGTGGAACCGTTGCAAAAGCTGAAAAAGATGCATTATTAGGCCACGTTGTTGAATTAAAGCATAGCGATGGCATAACAACCATCTATCAAAGCCTTGCTAACTCATCCGTTAAAGTCGGAGACAAAGTGGAACAAGGCGATGTCATCGGTGAAGCAGGCAGAAACCAATTTAACAAAGATGCCGGCGTACATGTCCACTTTGAAATACGTGATAATGGCAAACCAGTAAACCCGCTTGATTCTTATGGAAAGACAGTATCAGCCATTTCAAGCAGCGAAGACGCTGAAGTAACAAGCGAATCTGAAGCTGATTTGGAAGAACAGGCAAACGAAGAAAACAATAATGCGGAAAACAATAACGAAGAAAACAACAACGAAAACAATAATCAAAAACAAGAAAAAACTGAAAATAACGCAAAACAAAAAGACGCGACATCTTCAATGACGAACGCGTAACAGCTTTGGAAAAATGCCAAAGCTGTTTTTTTTTTTTTTGAAAAATAAGAAGGAAAACCCGCTTCTCGGAAGGTAAATCGCACCCGAGGGGCATCAAGCAGCATCGTTGTTTGAATAGAGAAAAAAATAAAAACCTCTTGTCCCCCTTGACTAATTGGTATATAACCGATCCTTCATTAATAAAATGTTACAAACCAAATTATGAGGGGCAGAGGTGAGAAAGTGGTTCGCTGCGAAGTAGGATTTACAATTTGATGACTTTTACATTCTACCTTCGAACAGCATCACGAGAAGTCTCATTTCGCATCTCTCACATCCAAGTTAGGGAGGCGAGTGGTGTGCACGATTACATCAAAGAGCGTACCATCAAGATTGGCAAATATATCGTGGAGACAAGAAAAACTGTAAGAGTCATCGCCAAAGAATTTGGAGTATCCAAAAGCACTGTACACAAAGACTTAACAGAGAGGCTGCCAAATATTAATCCAGAACTTGCAAATCAAGTAAAACAAATACTCGATTACCACAAATCAATCAGGCATTTACGCGGAGGTGAGGCAACGAGAAAGAAATATAAGCAAAGCACAAAAAAGGAAGCGGTTAACAAATAAAAAATAACATTGTTTAAACAAATTTAATGGTTTTTATTCCTTGCGATTTTATTTATGCTATAATCATATAATGGGTAAATTTATATATACGGATTTAGGACTTACGATACATTGAATTTTGCAAGGAGGAAATCATGAATGCTGTCACGGGATATCGGAATCGATTTGGGAACGGCTAACGTCGTTATTTATGTCAAAGGAAGGGGGATTGTACTAGATGAGCCATCAATCGTAGCAATTGACACAACTACCGGGAAAGCGCTTGAGGTTGGAGAAGAGGCGTACAGGATGATCGGCCGAACACCTGGAAATATTGTTGCCATCCGTCCGTTAAAGGATGGAGTTATTGCGGATTTCGATGTAACAGAAATGATGTTAACACATTTTTTAAACAAAATTAACGTAAAGGGATTTTTATCGAAGCCGCGGATAGTCATTTGTGTACCAACAAATATTACCGCGGTAGAGAAAAAGGCAATAAGAGAAGTTGCGGAAAAAAGTGGGGGAAAGCAAATTTTTCTTGAAGAAGAGCCTAAAGTGGCCGCAATCGGCGCAGGCATGGACATTTTTCAGCCAAGCGGGAATATGGTTATCGACATTGGCGGTGGAACGACAGAGATTGCCGTCTTATCAATGGGCAACATTGTCACCGCCACTTCTGTTAAAATGGCGGGGGACAAGTTTGATCAAGAAATACTGTCTTACATAAAGAAGAAATATAAGCTGCTTATCGGAGATAGGACAGCCGAAGAGATAAAATTGAATGTTGCGACAGTATTTCCGGGTGCTCGAGACGAAGAAATTGAAATAAGAGGCCGCGACATGGTATCCGGGCTGCCACGTACAATTACAGTGAATTCCAAAGAAGTACAGGAAGCACTGGAAGAGCCTGTGTCACATCTTATTCATGCAGCAAAAAGCGTGCTGGAAAAAACACCGCCTGAGCTTTCAGCAGACATTATTGACCGCGGCGTTATTTTGACGGGGGGCGGTGCGCTCCTTCACGGCATCGATCAGCTTTTTGCTGAGGAGCTTAAAGTTCCTGTCCTCGTTGCAGATGAACCGATGAGCTGTGTAGCGAAAGGAACAGGCTTAATGCTTGAGCATATTGACAAAATAGCAAAAAGGAAACTCATTTAGGAGGGGAAGATATGCTGCGGGGGATGTATACAGCTGCCTCTGGCATGATCGCGCAACAGCGCCGCCAAGAGATGCTTTCAAACAACATGTCAAACGCGGGTACACCTGGGTTCAAAGCTGACCAAGCATCCATTCGAACATTTCCACGTATGCTCATCGCGAACTTGGAACAACGAAATGAATCTTCAAGCAATGAACTTTCAACAGGTGTTTATCTCCAAGAGATGGTTCCGAATTTTTTTCAAGGAAATGTAATGGAAACGAAAAACCAAACCGATATCGCTCTGATAGACGGCAACCTTCCTGAGAATGGGGCACTATTTTTCTCCGTGCAATCAAACGAAGGTGTTCGCTACACTCGAAATGGAAATTTTACAATAGACAGCACTGGAACGCTTGTTACAAACCAAGGGATGCAGGTCCTTGATACGAATGGGAATCCGATTGTTTTAAGAACGGAAAACTTTACGATTCGTCCAGATGGAACAATCATTGAGGATGGGAATGAGATTGCCCGCTTAAATGTTGTCTTTTCCGAAAATGCAAACGAACTCGTAAAAGAAGGCTACGGCCTTTTTCGTTTGGAGGGAAATGAACTCGAGAGCGCCATCGGAAACCCGAACGTTTCTTATCAGCTGCAACAAGGATTTCTTGAAAGGTCAAATGTGAATGTTGAACAGACGATGATCGAAATGATGCAAGCATACCGCACATTTGAAGCGAACCAGCGCGTTTTGCAAACATACGATCAGAGTCTTGATAAGGCTGTAAATGAAATTGGAAAATTGTAAGAGGAAGTTCAAAACGTGCGGAGCCCACAGGAATGGCCTGCCTTTAGTTGAACCTCCTTTTTGAACCGTCCATGAGAAAAGTCCGGAGGTTCACATTGGCATAGGACGTGATATTCCTAGGCGAATAGCTTAAGCTCGAATTTCTCCATCAGATTTGTTGTTGAAAGGTGGTTAACAAGTGAATCGCTCAACGATTGCCGCATCGGTTACACTCGGACAGCTTCAGCATAAACTCGATTCGATTGCGAATAATTTAGCGAATATGAATACGAATGGATTTAAACGAAGAGACGTTTCTTTTTCTGAATTGCTCGTTCAGCAAATCGATCATTTACAAGATCAAACAGGAAGGCTGACACCACTAGGAATCCGTGCTGGCCACGGAGCATCTGCCGCAAGCACAACATTGCGTACCGAACAAGGATCCCTGCAAGATACGGGGCGGATGCTTGACATTGCATTAACAGAGCCGGCGTATTTCTTTCAAGTTTTACATAACGGAGAAATTGAATATACGAGGGATGGTTCCTTTTATTTCCAACCTTCAGCGGACGGACAGTTTCTTAACGTAGGTACTGCGGATGGGGCATTATTGCTCGGCGCCAATGGGCCGATTCAAATTCCCGCTAACTATAAAGATGTCAGCATCTCAAAAAATGGGCGGGTGACAGTCACCCTCCAAAACGGTGGAACGATCGATGCCGGCCAAATTGAACTTGCGAATGTCCATCGCCCTCAATTATTGCAATCTGCCGGTGAAAACCGCTTCTCAGCTCCTTTGCCAGAATCCGGAATTGCTCTCGGAGATGTACTGGAAACGGTAAATAATCTTGAAGTCTTTTCGCAAGGTGTTCTCGAAACGTCTAACGTTGATGTTGCTGAAGAAATGGCCAAATTGCTTGAAACACAACGGCATTTTCAATTAAATACCCGTTCATTGGCCATCTCCGACGACATGATGGGACTCGTCAACAAGCTCCGCTAACCGTAAGAAAAAACGAAAAAAATTTATATTTTATGGTAAAAAGATGAGGTACTCATAATGACAACAACGAAACAAACGGAAATAAAACCAAATATTGACAAACCCGAGACAAGGGAACAAAAAGATAAAGTGAAAAAACCGCGGGTAAGGCTTATTCCAATTTGGCTTCGTTTGTTAATCATTTTAGTCTTGCTGATTCTTTCACTAACCATTGGAGCGATGATTGGATATGGCGTATTAGGTGACGGAAATGCCTTTGACGTTTTCAAAAAAAGCACTTGGCAGCATATTGCTGATATCGTTGTAAAAGAATGAGGTGTTCATGATGCTTGATAGTAATGAAATAAAATCCATTTTGCCACACCGCTATCCATTTTTGCTTGTTGATCGGATACTTGAGCTTGAAGAAGGAAAGCGTGCTGTCGGCATCAAAAATGTAACCGCGAACGAACAATTTTTCAGCGGACATTTTCCTGAATATCCTGTCATGCCTGGCGTATTAATTGTGGAAGCTTTGGCCCAAGTAGGCGGTGTTGCCATGCTTGTGAAGCCTGAAAATAAAGGAAAGTTAGGCTTCTTTGCAGGAATTGACAAATGCCGGTTTAAGAAGCAAGTAAAGCCAGGCGATCAACTTAAGCTCGACGTTGAAATCATCCGTGCAAAAGGCGTGATGGTAAAAGGCAAAGGCATTGCGACAGTTGACGGCGAACTCGTATGTGAAGCTGAAATCATGTTCGCAATCGGCGACAAAGCATAGCTTCTTTTTATATAAGACTTTGTTAAGGAACCAATGATGATACTTAACTTTAGCGGGGACGATTTTGCTTGAAGAGAACCTTTTTTCCGAGAGGAAAATTCGCTTCTTGTAAGGAAATCGTACGCGCGGGGTTATCAACGGCATCGTTTAAAAAAGCCTACATAAAAATCGTCTCTTTGGATAGACTAAACGCTATCTAGGGAGGCGACAACATGAAAAAAATTTTGCTAATGATTGCAAGTGCGATGCTAAGTTTATCCTTCCTCGCCGGATGCAATGATACGATAGATAATCCAGAAACAAACCGTACAGAAATGGAAGAAGAGAATGTCAATGAAGCAGATGAGATGAAAATGGATGACGAAATGGACGAGCTCGACCTCGTTGACGAAGACAGCTATAATGACGGCCGGCTTAAAGAAAATGGCGAGCATCCTTTCGATCTCAATGAAGACGGAGAATTGAACATCAACGAATAACTTTCAAAGAAGCCTTTTCACAGGTTTCTTTTTTTTGAAAAATAAAGAAATTGGCAACTCGCCAATTTAAACGCGAATCCGTTTTTCTTATTGAAAAACGCCAAACTTAGCCGAAGATAAATATAAGAAGAAAAAAGCTATATAAAGGAGAGGCAACTCAATTGAATAGCATCGAAGCAAAGGGGAGAAATATTCAAGAAGCCATCGATAAGGCGTTGAAAGAACTAGGGGCAACGGCTGAGAGTGTAACTGTTGAAGTGCTGGAAGAAGAGGAAGATCGTTTATTCGGCTTACTCGTTAAACCGGCTGTTGTGAAGGTAACTAAGAAAAGTGTAAAGGAATCGCCGGAAGAACCGACAGAAGAGAAAATACAAGCGGGCATGATTCAACTGAAAGACGGAAGGGTATCATTCCATGCAACAGAAACGAATAAGCCGGCAATCATTCCGTCCGATGAGCTTATTTTGCAAGTGAACGGCAAAGAAATAAAAGAAGAAATTGAAGTGAATGAAGGGGATCTCGTTTCAATTCAAGGGAAAGAGATTGCAAAAGAAGCGGCTTCGATAGACATTAGAGTATCTGCCGATAAGCTGTCAGCTTTACTATGCGTCACACCTGGCTATATCGAAAAAACAGTTCCGATGGATGAAGGGCCTGCTCCAACACTTTCTCTCAAAGCCAAGACAATGAAAGAGCCTATTGATTCGTTTTCTCGAGATGACATCATTGCGAAACTACATAAAAAAGGAATTCTCTACGGCATCGCTGAAGAAGCAATTGACAAAGCATGCACATTAAAGGAGTACGGAGAAATCACTGTGGCAAACGGGCTGCCGCCTGAGAACGGAAAGAACGGCTTTGTTGAATTTTTCATCGATTTTGAAGGATTTAGTTTAAAACCAAAGAAACGAGAAGACGGAACGGTGGATTTTCGAGAAACAAATCGTATTCCTACAGTTGAAAAGGGACAGGCCATTGGAATGGTTCGCGAGCCGATTGAAGGAAAGCAAGGCCGAACGGTAGAAAATAAAGCACTAAACCCAAAACAAGTAAAACAAGCAATTGTAAAAGGCAAGGGCATCATCTTGAAGGAAAACAAAATTATCGCAGCTGAAACCGGAACAATCAGTGTCACGATACGGCCGCCGGTCTTTAAAATTGACATCATCCAAAAACTTGTCCATCGCGGCGATGTTGATATAAAAAGTGGAAACTTATCATTCGTCGGAGATATAGAAATTCAAGGAAACGTTGAAGAAACAATGAGCGTCAAAGCAGAAGAAAAAATTCTCATTACAGGCAGCGTCCACGGCGGACATATTGCTGCAGGAACGGCATTAACAATCAACAAAAATATCATTCGCGGCAAGATTTTAGTAGGGCAAACAGACGAAATCGAACAAAATTTAAAAGAAGAAACGAAAGAACTGCGACATGTTGTTCATGCTTTTCATAAAGCGCTGCTAGGGTTACTCGTAGCACAGCGGAAAAAAGGGCAAATGAACAAATTAAACCTTTCACTCATTATAAATATCTTGTTAAAACAAAAGTTTCCTACGCTTCAAAACCAGATAAACAATTATCTCTCCCTTCTACAGAAAAGAACGGAAAAAGGCCACCCGGATGAGCAAGCGATAGAAATTTTACTTAAAAAAGTGTTTGTAGCAAGCAACGAGAATGCAGAAATAGACGAAACGATATTTTTGACAATTGAAGAAAAATTAGATGCGCTGGCGGCATTTTATGAAGAGTTGTTTCAGCCTTTTGCCTCGGCAACCATTTCTTCCGCACAACAAAGTGACGTGTATTGCAATGGAGATATTTATTTAACAGGCCGCGGTGCGTACAATACGAAATTCAAAGCGGAAGGAAGCTTTACCGCAACAGGGTTTATCCGGGGAGGGACAGTTGAAGCGAGAAATGGGATTATCGCCAATGAAGTCGGCTCAGGATTCGGGGTAAAGACAGAGCTGATCGTGCCAAAAGATAAAACCATTACGATCGCCCATGCCATGGAAGATACAGTTATCCAAATCGGTAAACGCATGTATTGTTTTGAAAAGGAGCGAAAAAATGTGTTGGCTGTACTCGATGAAACCGGAGAAATCGTGTTTCGCTAATTGAAAGAAATTTTCTCTTCACAAATGCAGACGAATCCGGCTTCGAACCTCTTGCTGCAATTTTTATCTGCAAAAAAACTCTGCCGCATTTTGAAACGGCAGAGTTTTAAGCTGTTACTTAGACTTTAAATCTTCAATAGAATCAATGTCAACGTAGGTTGGAACAACAAGGCCGATCTTTGCACCTTTAAGGTTTTCACCAAGATCTTCAACTTGATCGCCGTATTCTTCATAGTTGTCAGCATGTGTAAATGGAAGCCAAGCCGCAACCATACCATCGACATCACCTTGGGCTACGGCAGCAAACATCGGTGCAGCGTCAAGCTGTACAGTCTCTACCTCATAGCCGATGCTTTCAAGCACTTTTGCTACAACATTTGTGCTTGCAATTTCAGAATCCCATGCAACATAAGCGAGTGATATTTTTTCTCCATCCACTTTGCCGGCCCCTTCTTTCCAAGGTTCGACTTTGTCGCTGTTCTCTTCAATCCATTTTGCAGCAGCTTCTTCAGGATTTGCCCCTTCTTCAACAGCTACCATCACTTCAGCCATATCATCACTCGTCCATTCGAACTGATCGAGAACCGTATACGCGCTTGGTTGATCATCTTGCAAGCCTTTGCGGACTAACGTATGGATGGTTTCTTCTTCACCGAATACGCCCTTCGGATCCTCAAGGTATTTCAGATCGAATTTTGCGAATTTCCAGTGTGGTGTCCAGCCAGTTACAATAATTGGTTCTTTGTTTTCATAAGCCTTTGTAAGTTCAGCACCCATTGCAGCTGATGAAGACTCAACAAGTGTCCAATTGTCTAATCCATACTCATCAATGGCATTTTGCGCAGCTTTCATGACGCCTGCACCAGGTTCGATCCCAACGATTTTGTAATCAGTTGCTTCGCCAATTGAGCCAGAAGCAGCATCACCACCGCCACCACCGCAGGCCGCAAGAACAAGTGATAATGCGACAAGCATCATAAATGCGAATAAAGATTTCTTCATCTTAAACAAGAAAAATCCTCTCCTTTATTTTTTTGCATTCCCTATATTTTGAGAGATCCGATCTAAAATAATCGCTAGAATCACGATGGCTAGACCAGCTTCAAAACCAACCCCAACTTTAATTTGTGAGACAGCGCGGTACACATCCGCTCCGAGCCCTGGTGCACCGACAAGCGAAGCAATGACAACCATTGACAATGAAAGCATAATGCTTTGGTTCACGCCCGCCATAATCGTCGAGGTTGCGAGCGGCAGCTGTACCCTTAAAAGCTTTTGGCTTGGCGTAGCTCCGAACGCATTTGCTGCTTCAACTAAATCTTCCGGTACTTGGCGGATGCCAAGGTTCGTCAGACGAATCGTTGGCGGTGTCGCAAAGATAACGGAAGCAATAATTCCCGGCACCATTCCAATTCCGAAAAATAAAATAGCTGGAATCAAGTAAACGAACGCTGGCATTGTCTGCATAAAGTCCAGGACGGGCGTAAGGATGTTTCTCAGCCTGTCGTTTTGTGACATCCAAATCCCGACCGGGATTCCGATAATCATGGAAATAATCACAGATGTCAATACGAGTGCCAGCGTTTGGATTGTTCCATCCCAATATCCGAGATTATAAATAAACAAAAGGCCAATGGCGCTAAACAGTGCGATCCCCCAACGCCGGCTTGTAAACCAAGCGATTGCTGCAATAATTAAAACGAGAACGATGGCTGGAACGCTTGATAGAATCATGACAAGAAAGTTTACAATCCCGCCAATGACGGTTGAAAGAAAATCGAAAAGGCCTTGTACGTTGTCTTTTAAAAAATCTACGAATGTTTCTGTCCACTCTGCTAAGGGGATTTTTGGTATGGCATCCATTATTCGTTCACCCCGATTCCATTCAAGACGTCTTCATTTCCAGCTAGTGCCCCAATTACGCTTCCGTTGACGACAATGCCTTTTAATCGGTTCTCTTCATCGACAACCGCTAAAGGCAATGGATGGCTGGACATTTTGTCGTACATGTCGCTAAGTAGCGTATCTGGTGTAACGGTTGGCAAGTCTCCAAGCATGACGTCTTTTAATGATTGCCCTTTTTTTACAGCGTCGGAAGCGAGCTGTGCGGTTACCGCCCCGACAAGTTTCCCTTTTCGATCGATGAGGTAAACGCTTGATCGGCCTTGGGCGCGCATAACTTGAAGCGCGACACGCGGTCCGCGGTCGTAATGCAATGTTTCCGGCCGGATCATTACATGCTGGGCTGTTAGCACTTTTGAAATATCAACATCTTCAACGAACCGCTCAACATAGTCATTGGCAGGGTTCATCATAATTTCTTCTGGCGTGCCGATTTGGACGATTGAACCGTCTTTCATTAATGCAATTCGATCACCAAGCCTCAGCGCTTCATCCAAGTCATGCGTAATAAAAATAATTGTCTTCTCCATTTTTTCTTGGAGAACGACAAGTTCATCTTGCATATCTTTACGAATGAGCGGATCAAGAGCAGAGAATGCTTCGTCCATCAAAAGAATATCAGGATCGTTGGCAAGTGCCCTCGCAAGCCCGACACGCTGCTGCATTCCTCCACTTAATTCAGATGGAAAACTATTTTCATATCCTTTTAAACCAACAAGTTCGAGGGATTCGGTCGCTTTCTTTAAGCGTTCTTCTTTATTAACTCCTTGAACCTCGAGGCCGTACGCTGTGTTTTCAACGACGGAACGGTGGGGAAAAAGTGCAAAGCGCTGGAAGACCATGCTCATTTTTTTGCGGCGAACGTCGCGGAGTTCATCGTTTTTCATTTTAACGATGTCACTGCCATTGATGAAAACTTTACCGTCAGTCGGATCGATTAAACGGTTAAGCAATCGGACAAGTGTTGATTTTCCACTTCCCGAAAGCCCCATAATCACGAATATTTCGCCTGGATATACTTCAAAGGACGCTTTATTCACACCTACTGTCATCCCAGTTTCTTTTAAAATGTCTTGCTTTGTTTTACCGCTATTCAGCAGTTTCAATCCTAGTTTCGGGTTTTTTCCAAAAATCTTTGTTGCATTTTCAACCCTTATAATTGGCTCGGACATCTTTTCACCTCTGTTTTTTTCCATACTTTATAATTATAAGGCTTTTGTTTGAATTGTTACAAACCTGCTAAGTTGTAATAAAACGTTAATAAACGACTTGAGAAAAAGGGAATGGAACTCACATCTGGAAACTGGCTAATCTTAACTGTTTACTATAGAATGCTCTATTTTTCATATATTTATTTGTGATGGGGACAAAGCATTCGTGTAAAAAAGAAAGCCCATTTAATAATAATGTTTCAATATTTGAACAATTTCATATACTTTTTTAAAGAATTCATGTAAAATTAAATCCAAAACGATGTTAAGAAAGGAAGGATGTTCAAGATGGCAAAAATGATCGTCATGTATGAGGAACCTAAAGATAAGGAAGGATTTGAAAATCACTACTTTAGCGTACATATTCCAATCGCCGAAAAGCTTCCAAATATCATTGGAAGTTCCATTCATCGAGTCGTTAACACCCGAAACTCTGATCTAAACCTTTATTTGATTGTTGAGTTGGAGTTTGAAAATTTAGACGTATTGCAAGAGGCGCTCGGTTCTCAGGCGGGGAAGGAGTTGACCAATGATACAAAAAACCTTCTCCCATTCCTTGAAAAACCTCCAATCATCACGTTCACGCAATAGGAAGGGATATTTTCCGAAATACAAAAAAACGACAGAATCCACATGCTCTGTCGTTTTTCTCCCGTATATTAATTCATCTTTTTCCTGTTATCATATTGGCCTTGTCTAAATCCTTCATCATAGGCTTTTTGATAAAGTTCAGCCATGTACATGTAAACAATTTGCTTTGTTTTTGCATCAGCGTTTAACATATCCAAATGAGAAAGGCATTTTTCAATCGTAAGCCTTTTCCGGCTTGGTTTCTCCATGGGAATGGCCTCCCTTAAAGAGCTTGTTCAAAAAAGCACTGAAAATCCGCGGCGCATCTCTTTAATCGCAATCCTTGCCTCGATCTGCTTGCGTCTGATTCAGCCCCTTTGAACACGCACTTAAACGAATTTCACTTAGTGTATCAAATGAAAGTGTCGAACGAATGTCCAAAAGATAACATTTTCTTTACAATTTTTGGAAAATAATGTGTTTTTGCCAAATTCTTTTCTTACTTTGAAAAATCCCTTTTCTCTAATTCTGCAATTCGTTCCCGGACAAAATCGGGAACAGGCTGTGGCTTCAATGTTTTTGGATTAATGCTTACATACACGACTTCTGCATTCAAAATTGCCTCGTTTTCTCCTTCCCTCGTAATCACAAATTCTTTTGTTATGCTTGTCCGGCCGATCTTTTTGGTCCGGCACCAAATGTTTAGCAGATCATGTAAAAAAGCAGATTGCTTAAATTCAAGTGTTGATTTTGCCAAAACAAAATCAAAATCGCCTTTCTCGGCTAGTTCTGACATATTGAATTGTAACCCTTCCCGGTAATATTCAGAAACTGCGCAATCAATATAAGTCATGTAATGCGCATTAAAAACGATTTTTTGCCCGTCAATTTCTGAATAGCGGACACGCAGTGGATAATAGTAATGGTATCCCTCCATTGGTTTCATTCCTTCCAAACATATATTACTTTTATTTTACAAATATTTTAGAGAGTCTGCAAATTAATTTACACATTTAGTTTTTATCATTATTCTGTTATCAGAAGAGACCCTGCTTCATTCCCCTTTTCTTTCCACAACTTTTCCTTTTCCATTGTAGCCAATTTAACTAGAAAATGAGGTGGCATCATTGGCATCTATCGTTTATAGTTTTGCAATTCAAGGTGTTGATGGACAGCTTGTCGAATTAGAGTGCAATGAAATCCACGGTTTGCCGACTGTTTCTACCGTTGGTCTTGGAGATACAGCGGTAAAGGAAGCACGAGAAAGGCTTGAAGCGGTGGCAAGATGTGATTTCGTTTGACAATGCATTGGCTAGAGGAACAAGGTTTGTACGATCCAAAGACAAAGAAGTTGAATGAAGAAAAAATGAAATGTGTCGTTAGAATCCATGAGTCAATTATTAAAAGCGGAACGCATGGAAGAGACAGCGGTTTGGACAGCTTCCATCCATTATAATACGGATAATATTCATGTCCATATGCAGCAGTTGAACCCAATCTTACCAGGAAAAAAATTCGGTTCTATGATAAAACATCTAAAGAATGGAAAGAACAATACCGAGCCAAAAGAAAATAAGGTTCGCTTGATAAGATGAAGTCCAAAGTTGCAAATTTGCTGCTAGATCGGTCGTACGATTATGAAAAAATTGATGGGATTATACGAGGGGCTGTTCTTTATAAAAAAATGAGGGTGTCAATTTATCCTCCGATAGAAAAACAAAGAAACTTTTCTTTAATGCTATTTCTCATATGCCAAATGATTTAAGGCAATGGAAATATGAGTATCAATCAATAAATAATGCTTATAGAACAGTACAATTTATTTTCTACTTTAACTTAACATAAAAATTTATATAACATTAACCAATTGATTTGAAGAGGTAATAAGACTTAGAAAAACAAAAAAGAATCTAACAGTCTAGATCCTTTTTTGAGTTAAACTCTTATTCTAAAACTAATTGCTCTCACTCAATTTCATTTAATATATCGTTAGTAATTTCCGATAATATCTCAACACTTCTGTATTCTTCTTGTAATGTATTATCTACACCACCTATTTGTACTAAAAGTAAATTTCCAAATAAGTCTTGATTATAGGTGAAGGGACGGGGATAAAATGTTTAAAAATAAAATTTTTAGCTGTTTATCATTAATAACGTTTATAATCGGTCTAGTCCTATTTATTATTGCCATTATTATTATAGGTTTTGCTACAAGACCTACTTTAGTGTATATGAATTACCACAATTGGGGCTGGGTTTTCTGGGGTATAAGTTTGATTGCAAGTTTGATTGCTATATTAAAAAAAGAGCCGGGAAGGATGAAATTTTCTCTTTATATAGGCAGCCTAATTTTTGGTCTGATTATATTGTTATACATTATATATTTGGCAATAATTTTTTAACCTACAAAAACTTAGAAGTCAAAAATTACTTCTAAGTTTTTGTACTTTCAATATTTAAATATCTTTACACAAAAACGCGGCGCTTTTTGCTACAAAAACAGCTATTAAGGTATTTTTCCCTGTTGATAAGGACTGTCTCAAACAGTTGTTGCTATGTTGCAAGGGATTTTTGGCCATTCTTCTCCATCTGTTACGTTGCGTTATATCAGTATATCAGACGATATTATCGACGATGCGCTTGATGGTTTTTCCTTGTAATCCTTAGGCTTAAGCCTTTTTTATTCTCTTAAACGGAATTTGACTAACAAGATAAACCCAGCAATAAGGTTTTGTGGTTGCTAACGTTCAACAAATCGTACCCTGTAATAAACAACATAATTCGGGATTTTCTTGCTATCTATTTTTTAAATAGTTCCACTTCTCCTATACCCTTTACAATTAGTTTTAGCTTTCAAAATGTTGTAAGAAGTTATTGGGAAATTTGTTGCAATAATCTTTAGTAAGCGAAGAAGAGCAGAAAACCGTTTAGGGTTTGCTAATCAATTAGCTATTCTTCGGTATCATATTAATAAAAGACCCTCATTACGAGAGTCTTTGTATTTTTTCAATCATCTTTGCTAATCATTTTTTATAGGAATTTTAATTTTAAGCTCATTTATAATTTCTGGCATAGGATATATACGCGTCACTACCTTCATAGGCTTTTCATTATCTTTAACTGTTATAAATTCACTCACATATAAATTGCCTTCCCCTAGAGGAGTTGTTTTTTCTGGAGAGATTTCTAGTCCTTCCGAATCTTTCAACCAAATATTGTTCCCTGGGAAGATATAAAGATAAGGAAATTTTATTTCATCCTTAAAAAAAACCAGTGTCTTACCTTTTTTATATTTTACGTCGGTGACAATTAACTTTCCAGGCTTTCCTTGATTTAATGATATGGGTAATTTATTAGCATCCAAAATTTTAGTCTGCTTTTGTGGTAGGTGTTTAATTTCTGGTGTGATATATGGAACTAAAGTCAAATATGGGTATTCTCCTTCACTTCGCTAAATCTAGATACATAATGAATTGTTTCTTTGTTTCCTTTAATATCCTCAGGCAATGAAAATCCTGCAAAATCCAAAACATTTAATGCTTTTCCATCGTCAGTAAGTAAATTAAAGGAATCCAGTTCGGATTCGTTTATATTCTGAGTCAGGTCAAATGAGACAGCGGTTCCGGCTGGATTTAACTTCATTGATTTTAATGCAAGTGTAGACTCCTTGTATGATTTACTTTTATCGAAGACAGGTATTTTATTACCTACCGTTTCTTTCACATTGAAATCAAATGACCAATTTCCTTCTTGATTAAAGATTCTAGGGAAAACCATTTCTAAACGAAATTGATCTGGTAGATCCGTTATAGGGTTTATATCATAAACACCCACATACTTGTCATTTGACACTTTAGTAAACCACCTTTTACCACCAGAATTAAGACGTTTACCATTTATTAATATAGAATCTCCACCAAAAGGATAAGGTCCTTCCAGTAAATGATCTGTTTTGGACTGAATTGAATAAGCAAGAAAAATTTGATTATCATTATAATAAACATCATGAATTGTAAAAGTAATATCTTGATCCGTAGCAGATTGTTCAACTTTTGTTATTAATCTTTTTTTTTCCGCGATAATAAGCTCTTTATCCCCAGATTTTTCAAATATGGATGAACCATTTGATAAATCATTAATCTCCACCGAGGAGGTAGCCGGTATATCTCTTGCCGAAATTATTTTAATATCTTGATTATAGTACAACATTAATATACCGATAGCGATTGCTATGGTAGCACTCATAATCCCTTTATTTTGCATAAAAGACCTCCTTATAACAAGGTTGTTAAAAATAGGATATCCTATTTTTATTCAAATATAAGTTGCATCTCTAAACTAGTTCTTTTATTAAAAATAAATTATGTTAAATTGTGAGTTAAATACCTAAATTAATTATCGGCAGATCATTTTAAAATATTGGTTTAGACAGATCAAAAAGGTAAGGGAACAATAATAAGTTTTTGGAATGATTTCTGTCAAATTGAATAATTAAGATATAGGAAGGAAAATGACGAAATAGGATAGGATATCCTTGCTCCCAGAAAATATCTGTTGGGGAACGGCCAACTTAATCCTTAACTAATTAAATTAAGATAAAATCGGGGGTTGTAGGTTTAAAATAAAGTTTGATAATTTAATACAAAGTCCGATAATTTGTAATAAAGTTTGATTAAAATCCTGTATTAATTTAAACAGGATTTTTTTGTTTTTTCCGATGTTTTAAAACCTCAATATGGTACTCCATTAAATGGCCTTTATGAGATAACAATTTAATTAAACTAAATATTTGAGTCAGTTTAGTTCAATGAAAATACACCATTAGAAGTTAATCTGGATATTTTTACTGAAAACAATTGACACGCTATACGAATATAAAATATAATTTACATTAAGTAATATATATTATACTTAGAGTCATTTATAAATTTCTTTTTTTTGGAGGTTTATTGGTGAATGTATCTAAAATTAAATTGGCCAGAGTAGCCAAAAATATGACACAACAAGATCTCGCTGATCGGATAGGTGTAACACGTCAAACCATTAATCTTATTGAAAAAAATAAATATAATCCAACGATAAAATTATGCATTAGTATTGCTAAGGTTTTAGAAAAATCACTTGATGAATTATTTATGAATGAAGATTAATAATGAATGGGGGAAGAACAAATTGATATTCACTAAAGAAGTTATTGATGAGCGTATCCAATCTGAGAGGCATCAAGCTCTTGCTATTTGTGGTTCCGTTTTCTCAGTAGGCATCCTAAGCGACATATTATATAAGGCCATTTATCTAGAATCGCCCATAAATACTTACTTAATGGAGCTAATTATCTTTTTGGTCGCAGGTCTACTGTATCTTATTCTAGGAATAAAAAAGGGCATTTTATTTCAAGCTGACTCAAAAAAGGGGAAAAGTATTTTAAAATTTAAAGCCTTTATTTCCAGTATTGCATTTGCGACCTTTTTTCTAATCTCAGACTTATTTACTGGTGAAAATTTAGTTTTCGTCAAAGGTCATATTGAATGGACAATTTTGGCATTTTTCACACTTGTCATTATTTCTTGGTTAATCGATGTTTTTTTAATAAAATTAGCAAATCACAAACATCGTTAATATAAGAGGAGGAACAAAACGTGCAGATAAACAAACATATCATGGATCAAATTAATAATAATTTAGATAATAATGAAGAGGTTTTATTGTCAATCCCTGGGAAAACGGCACCAACTAATCCAATGCTAAAATTCCTTCCAGAAATCTCTTGGTTAACAAAAGAGAATATGCCGATACTTTTTGTATTAACTAACCACCGAATATTGGTATATAAAAGCTTTGTTCATCAGTCAATAACATTAGTCTATTCATTTAATCTATCTGAAATTTCCTCATTTAAAGATATAAGTGGTCCATTAAACGGAGGTATTCATTTTAAATTAAATGATGATCGAACATTTAAATTTATTTTTAAAAAACATCGTATTAATGAAATCATAGCCTATCTCCAAAATGAAGGGCTTTAATTCCTAAAATGAATCGGGCCATTTAACAGAGTAAGGATTATTTAACTAATGATCGAGACCGGAGAGCAGGTGGTTTAATTGTTTAAGGCAGCAGTATATTTGGTACACGGATTGATATTCATATTAGTAACTCTTATTGGTTTAGGCCCACTATTTAGCATTGCTGCACCAGACCCAGATGAAACTTATGGGGTTTGGGTTTCAATGATATTGATTTTTAATATTCTTGTGTTGGTATCTGCTTTTGTACAGTTAAGAATAAAAAAGTTTGGGTGTTTTTAATATCCACAATAGGCTTGATTGCTCTTTTTATTTTCACTTTACAATACATATACCCTTACGTTTTGGATTTATTTTAGAATGAACAAAGTAACAAGTGTTTAATTAACAGGCGCGATTGTGGGACAACTCCATCAATTTAAACGACTTTATTGTTACATCTATGAGTTGTTAACCAGCAATCGCACCAAAAATTAAACAACTTTATTTTCACATCAACCACAATCATAGACGGTATAATGCGTATTTTTGGCTTCAATATTAAACAACTTTATTGTCATTACACAATAAAACGTTAATAACCTCCGTTATTTATTTAATAAATTTTCCAAGTTGTGAAGCTTGTCTTCCCAGAACTTATTATAAAATCAATCTGAATCGTTATCGTCCTCTACGTATTCTTTTAGAACAGACAGTTTTTCATCCCAATATTGCTCGAAAAATACAAGCCAATCTTTTAATTTAACCAGTGGCTCTGGCTGAAGTTTATACCGAGTTTCCTTTCCAGACCTCTGCCTAGTAACAAGGCCAGCCTGAAAAAGAACAAGCAGATGTTTATTTACGGCAGTACGGCTCATCGGGAAACATTCGGTAATTGCGGCAATAGACATTTCTTTATCTGCAAGCAATTTTAACATCTTGCGACGGGTAGGATCGGCAACTGCTTGAAATACATCGTATTTTGACAAGGATACATCCCCGTTTATGACTCGACATATTCAGGGAGGCTCTTTTTGACGATTTTTTCCCAACCGCCGTCCATAATTTCACGAATAACTGAGTGCGGTTGTCCAAATTCCGTATCTTTTTTCGCATCCCATCCGGAATGAATAAGTGTAAACTCTGTTTTTCCGTCCTCTAATTCTTTCAATTCAAAAGCAAGATGCCAATCCTTATCCCAGTCGAAGCCAAGGCGATTCGGTGGGTCAAATTCTGTAACCCTACAAGGAGAATTACCATATTCCCCTGTATAAAGTGTAAACTCCTGCCCCAAAACAGGTTCAAAATTATTTGGCATCCACCATACTGCAATACCTTCCGATGTTGCAACAGCGTCCCATACTTTTTCAATCGGAGCATTGAGAACTACCACTTTACGAATCTCTGGTAGTGATTCGTGAGTTTGCATAAATAATACCTCCACATTTTAATTAACACCAAAAGGTGTTACAAATGATTATAACACCTTTTGGTGTTAATACGAGTTATAAAGTTAATAAATTTGTTTTTCGACTCAATCTATTTTCAAAATGGGTTAATTTTATCTAACGTAAAATATAGGTTTGTGAGGTATCTTTGATCAAACTTTATTCCAAAGCAATAAATCTTATTTGAAAATTTTGGAAGAATTTGTTGAGATTTTTCATAAATTGATAAGATATAATGCTTAGCGTATTATAAAAGTTGAAATTACTTAGAAGTTAAAGTTTGTTTTAACGTTACTTGGTTCCGTTATAATAATCAAAAGAGATTGTTTGTGAGGGAGGATTCTCATGAAGTTACCGAATGAATACATGGAGGATTTGTTAGTAAGAATGTCACATCATTCGAATGCAATTGAAAATAACAAAATTTCACTACCAGAAACGGTATCAATTATATTGTATAACACTGTTCCTAATAAAGTGTCTTTAAGAGAATTATACGAGATTGATAACCATCGACATGCAATGCAATATTTATTTTCACCTGATGTGCTAGAAAAAGATTTTACTTTTGATGTTTTGTTCGAGACCCACGCCATTTTAATGGATCGATTACATCACGAACGAGGAATGTTTAAAACTGAACCAAATTATATTAAGGGAGCAGATTTTGATACAGTACATCCTGATAATGTTTTTGTGATCATGAAACAATGGCTAGATAATGTGAATTACCGTATTGAAATCGCTGAATCGGATAAAGATATTATTGATTTGGTGTGTGAAAGCCACATTGAGTTTGAGCGTATTCATCCTTTTGCGGATGGAAATGGACGAACAGGACGATTGGTAATGAATTACTTATTGATGAAAAATGATATTGCCCCTTTGGTTATCGAAAAAGAAGATAAAGAACGATATATTTTCTTTTTAGCCAATCAAGATGTAAAAAGTTTTAGTGATTATGCCGAAAAGAAAATAAAAAAAGAACAAAAGCGTATTAAATCATTTACTGAAACAAAAATACGCAAAAAAGATGAATTAGAAAGATGAACGATCCTGTGTACGAAAAACACCATATTTGTATTTTTGTAGAAGCAGTATATATAGTAACTCAACTTTCGCAGAGTGAAAATTAACTTTAAGCCTTAATGGTATTGCTTAATTTACGAATTCAATAGGTTCCTTGACAAATAACTAATAAAATGAAAAACACCTTTCCTGTCTGGTATAGTGGATTTGACTAGAAAACACTACCAACAGAAGAGGTGTCTCCTTTATGATAGCGAATCAAGATCAACTTAGGCAACTACCAAATGAAATAAAATCAACTTTTCGTGAATTGAATGTGTCTAAGCATTTATCTGATGCCGGAATTAAAAAGTCTTTTGGCTATTCATGTCTCTATTTGTTTCGACTTGTCTTTTGCTTAATCTTTCAACAGAAGAATTGGTTTCGAATGCTTGAAAGCAAGAAGTCTGATACTTTACCCGCCAAAGATGCTGTCTATCGCTTTTTAAACCATTCAAGGTTTGCGCGGCGCAAATTCTTACTCTCGCTCAGTGTTTCAACAATTAAAAAGGTAAGTGACTTAACAAGCCACCATCGCCCAAAAGTGCTCATTGTCGATGATTCCATGTTTGAACGTAATCGCAGTAAAAAAGTAGAACTGCTTGCACGCTGTTTCGATCACTCTTCACATAAAATGCGCTTTTATAAAGGTTTTCGGATGTTAACACTGGGTTGGTCAGATGGGACAACATTTATGCCGTTGGATTTTTCTCTTTTAAGTTCAAAGAATGCTCAAATTAACGGTGTCTCACCATCAATTGATAAGCGAACTTCTGGTTATAAACGTCGCATTGAAGCTTTGAAGTCTGCACCAGAAGTAGTGACAGATATGGTTCAGCGCGCTCTTTCTGCAGGTGTCGATGCCTCCTATGTGCTTATGGATACTTGGTTTACACAACAACCCTTAATCAAATCCATTGTCGAACAAGGTTTTGATGTCATTGGCATGGTGAAAGCAACGAACCAACGTTATCTTGTAAATGACAAGCGTTTTGACTTGAAAGGGTTATATCGTCTGGCCACTCCAATAACAGGGAGTAAGGGCATTCTGCGTTCTATTCATACGACAATGGCTAATGGATTCATGTAAAGGTTGTTTTTGTTCAAAATCGCAATAGGAAAAGTGAATGGTTGGCAATCTTGAGCACAGACTGTTCATTGTCTGAAAAAGAGATTGTCCGCATTTACGGTATGCGCTGGGACATCGAGGTCTTTTTCAAAACAACAAAATCGCTATTGAAACTCCAAAAGGAATTTCAAGGTCGGTCTTATGATCTGTTGATTAGTCACACAACGATTGTGTTTTCAAGGTATATTTTACTGTCTTGGCAAAACCGTTGTAGTATGGATAATCGGACACTTGGTGGCATGTTCTACGAACTTTGTGATGAAATTGACAAACTAGATTGGGCTGTGGCTCTTCAGCAACTCATCGAGCTTCTTGACGATGCCTTGAAACAAACGAACAACCGGATCAAAAAATTAATTAAAGATCAACTCCAGCAATGGATTGCAGGCCTACCTAGTTATATCAAGGCTTACCTGCCTAATTTGTGCTGCGAAAGTTGAGATAGTAATTAATTATAGTTTTCAAGTAAACAACAATAGGACTTTACTTGGAGGGGTGGGTTAGGCTCGTTTGCCAGATGAAACAACGGCTTCAGCCTTTCAAGACCAATCATGCCCACAGAGGCTCCAAGTCAAGTCCATAAACGCCTTTCTATGGTTACATGTAAACAATGATAAATTATGAGCAAAGGGGGGCTAGCATGAACGGAGCAGTCTTATTGATTTTTTTATTTGCATTTACAATTCACAATTTGGAAGAAGGCATCTGGTTAACGAGACAGCAGTCTTCTGAAAAAAGTAAAATGAAAATGCACAAAACAGTTACACAGGATGAATTTTTGTTTGGATTATTTTGGGTCACAAGCTTAGCCTATTTAATTACGGCTTTATATATTTTTTATCCAGATGTTGGGTTGTTCAAGTATTCTTATTTTGGGTTTGTGGGTGCAATGATATTGAATATCCTTTTTCCACATCTTATCTCAACCCTAATTGAGCGTTATTATTCGCCAGGTCTGTTTACAGGTCTTATTGTAATCATCCCTATCAACAGTTTAATTGTAAAAACAGCAATAGAGTTAGGTACAATAACAATTTCTCAGTTTATTATTAGCACTTTGGCAGTCGGGGTTTCGCTATTGTTAAGCATTCCAATTAGTTTTAAGATAGGTAAACAATTAATAACCTTTTAATCTCTTCAGTGTAAGTTTTAATTTACCGAAATAGGTTGCAATTGTGTAACAATACGGGCAGAAAATGATCAAACTTTATTTCAAAGCAACAAATTTACACAAATTCCGTCCATAACCATGAGTCGAACATGAAAATTAAACAATTATTTTTTTGAAGGCCGCACTTTTCAACGGAAGAATGCGGCTTTTGGCAATCAAAATTAAACGACTTTATTGTTTTATTTTCGGTATAGAGAAATGGGATAAGCGGGATAAAATACCTTGTTTTTCTGTTTTCCTCCTTGTTTTGAGGTGGGAGGCTGGCTGGGGGTGTGGGGGCTATCCCCCACGGTCTTTTGCGTGTTTAAATATGGCGTAAGAGCGCCGTCATGGACGGATGAACTGGCGCTTCGGCGGGTACAATGGACGGAGCAAGCTGACCTTCCAGGTCCCTCGCTTTGAGTCTGGTCGGCTTGGAGACATGCCCGCACCCGCCGAATTTCGGAATGCAAGGGGGAAAGGGCAAAAAATACTACCCGAACCTTGCATGGAGAAAAGCCTTTGGGGGTAGCATCAGGAAAATGCGAATTTACAACGGTAAGAGTTTTGAGACAAGTCGTATGAGACTTTATAAATCTCTATTTTGCACAATTTTATGTCTGTTCCAATAGACTCTACTCTATGGAATTAAGGGATGATACAATTAAACACATGGGCCATTTTCTTGAATTGGGGGGAAAGAAATGATGATGCCTATGGTTTTATCTGTAACACTAATAATCACACTTATATTTTCTATTCTGTTTTTATTACAAAAAGAAAAAGGGCTGGAATAACCGGAATAAAAAATGCGCTGACCTCAATTTGCTTTTACCTTATAGCTATAACAAACCTGTTAGCATATTGGTTTGATTTTTTAGGAATAATCAGTTGGTCGATTACCATGGTTTTATTAATTTTAGGTGCTTATTTTACAAAATATATCCCTGTTTCCGAAAGCAAGAGTTAAGCAAACGGGCGCGATTGCAGCACAAATTTATGCCAAAACTATTTTAAATATGCTAAATTATAAAACCGAAACTTAAATATGCTAAAGAAGAATCCATTTTGTTCAATCTTTTTTTCAAAATGGATTCTTCTTATTTATCGTAAAATACGGGTTGGTTTGTAAGGTCTTTTTGTTCAAACTTTATTTCAAAGCACACTTTGCAGGTTATATGTAGCTTTAAAACAAAGTTCAACCGTTTATAATAAAGTTGCACCGTTTTACTCCTTTGGATATGCTTTATCTGAAGGGGTTTCCTGTGGTAAAGGTAATATAAGGTTATACAGCAAACGGGCCAATTTGCCGATTAAGGTTAGAGCATAAAAACCCCTTGTTTTATAAATAACTACTATACAAGGGGTGATGACTTGAATTATTTGAGTATTGCGGACAGAATGAGCCACTAGTGCGTAGTTTTGAGCCACCATTTGCGGATAATAGGGCCACTGAGTGCGGAGGAGGGAGCCACTGTATATTTAGAGAGAGATAAATAGACAGCCATTGAAGTTTCACTTTACTCCAATGGCTGCCAGTATTACCTAAGTGGCTTATCTTCTAACTGTTCGTCAATAATCTCAATTGCCCAAGAGACCAGTTCATCAATATCTAAATCCTCCTCATCGGTCCGTGTACAAGGAGTTAGTAATCTGTCTACTATTTTTATCATCACTTCTTCCGGCAGATATCTATGAAAGAAATAGTTAGCTATGCGGTTTTCAACCTCTATTGGAATCATTTTCTAACCACCAAACTATGACGTTCTCTCATTGATACCTCTCCATCGACTAGGATCTTATAGGAATCATGAACAATACGGTCAAGGATCGCATCTGCTACCTGTGCCTGTCCTAGTTTCGAATGCCACCCTTCCGGAGAGAACTGGGAACAGAATATGGTAGATGCTCTCTTTAATCTCGCCTCAATAATTTCCAAGATGTGAAGTGCTTTTTCCTCTGAAAGCTCAGTTAACAACCATTCATCAAGTATTAATAAATCAATCTTTTTATATTTTTGGATGAGTTTACGGAAGCTTCCATCGGCTTCATACTTTGCTGCTGCTAATTCATCCAGTAATTCCGGTAATCTAATATACTTTACTTTGTAAAATTGGCGACACGCATGAACACCAAAGGCATTAGATATCCATGTTTTGCCGTTCCCTGATGCACCCATTAAAATAATGTTATGGTGATTTTGGATATAGCTCCCCGTTGCCAGCTCTAATATTAGCTTCTTATCCAGGTTGCGGTCGGGATGATACTCTATGTCTTCAATAGCTGCCGTTGGCTCGTCGAAAGTGGCCTGCTTAATTAACCGTTCCAGCCTATTTGACTTTCGACGATCATACTCATGGTCTACTAACAGATTAAAACGATCGTCGAAATCCATATCTTGATAATCTTTGTTTAGACTCTGTTGCTGATACAGATCTGCCATAGCACCCATTTTCATTTCAGTTAATTTACGTAATGTTTCTTGGTTCATCATCTTGTTTTCCCTCCAAAGTATTCAGCACCACGGGTAAATCCATTATCATTCGTATTGTTTTGATAATTATCGATATTCGACTTTTTCCTGCGTTTCTTACCTCTATCCAATACACCCTTTAAGACAGAAATTGTTGGGTTTGTTGATATTTCAAGCAATGTATACGTTGCTCTCTCGATCTCATCGTTTGTATATTTTGTTGATAAGTTCCTTAATGTGCCAAGGATGTTTAATGCTTTCTTTTCTGGATTTATTTCTAAGATATAAGAAACAAACTGTGCCATGGAGGGTCCAATTGTTTCTGCCCATTTCCGATTGTTTTCAGGGGTATGCTCTAGATACAATTTATGATTATCAGGCATATGATCCGTGTTCGTAGAGAACTGGCCAACTTCCCCGGTTAACCTTTTATGGGATGCAATCCGTGTTTCTTTGAAGTACACTTCAATTAGATCCGTAGTCAGTCGAACATCGACTTGTTCACGGACGTAATCATATGGAACGGAATAATACATTCGTTCAACTTGAATGTGGTAGTTCAGTTGAACCTTTGCTGTTTTCCATTCCGCAAGCTTGTAACGTGTTTGGGGAAGCTGTTGAAGGTGGGATTTCTCTTCTTCCTCAAACACCTTTTTACGGGAACCAGGGCGTTTTTGAAAATCAATTGTATTGATTTCTTCTAGCTTTTCAAAGATTCGTTGATTTAAGTCCTCTATATGAAAACATTGATAGTTTCTCAACGAGGCAATAATCTGTCGGGAAATGTAGCCGACTGTTCCCTCCACACTTGCCTTATCCTTTGGTTTTCGAACCCGGCTCGGCACGATGACTGTGCGATAATAATCTGCTAGTTCACGATAGGCCTCATTGAGAAGAGGTTCATCTCGAAGGGCTTTTGTAACCCCTGTTTTTAGATTATCTGGAACCAATGTTTCAGGAACTCCACCAAAATATTGGAATGCATGAATATGAGCCTTAAGCCAATTTGGTGATTTCATATCTAAAAATGCTTCCACGTAACTTAATTGACTGTAAGGCAAGGTCGCAATAAATACATACGCCGGAATCGTTTCCCCAGTAGAACGATCAATAATAGACAGCGTGGAGCCAGCCCAATCCACTTCCATGATCTCACCTGGTTTTCTCCGAATAGGCATCGTTAATTTATATTTCTTCGCATACTTCCCGTATTTCTCACAAAAAGTTCTGTAAGCATAAGGGATTTTTCCACCCTCACGTGCTTCCGTTTCATATTCATGATGCAATAAGGCCAAGGTAACATTCTTTTTTTGTAGCTCCTTATGCACCACTTCCCAATCAACCGGGAAATACCCCTTCTCAATAGCTTGTTTCTCAGGAAAGAGAAACGCTTCTAGCCATGAGTTGGTCATGGTATCATTCAAACTTTCCAAGCCAAGTTTCTTGGCACGGTGAACGACCTCAGAGACTGTATTCCTGGAGTGACCAGTGCTAGAACTGATCGTTCTTTGACTGATCCCTTCAAAATACAGTTCCAGAATCTTTCGGCAATTAACCATAAAAAAACCTCCTGTATAATATTTTCATGCTTGTTTGCATGCAATTTTTATTATACAAGAGGTTATTCTATTTATCGTATTGGCTCTCTAGTCCGCAGAAGGTGGCTCTCTTTTCCGCACTGACTGGCTCAAAACTCTGCAGAAGTGGCTCAATTCATCCGCAATAATCA
>NZ_QCZG01000014.1 GCF_003097615.1 Pueribacillus theae | reverse complement strand
TTGATACATCGCTGAAAGCTTTCCGGAACCATACGCCTAGCGTATGGTTTTCTTTTCACAATAAAAAAAAACAGGATCTTTCAAAAAATGATGACCCTGTTTTTTTGTGTTTTATACTTTTTTCGCAGTATCAGTTAAAAGACGCCTCAAAATTTTTCCAGATGCATTTTTAGGCAATGAATCTCTAATCTCCACAATTCTCGGATACTTATAGGCTGACATATGCTCCTTAGCCCATGCAATGATGTCTTCTGCTGTTACTTGATTATTATATTCATCTTTTAAAACAACGGCGGCGCAAATTTCTTCACCGCGGTATGAATGTGGAACCCCGTATACACAGCATTCCGCAATGGCAGGATGCATATAAAGGTAATTTTCAACTTCAGCCGGAAATACGCTATAGCCAGAAGCTTTTATCAATTCTTTTTTGCGGCCGGATATATAAAAATATCCTTCTTCGTCCATATAAGCCAAGTCCCCGGTCAGCAAATATTCGTTGTAAAATGATTTTTTCGTTTCTTCCGGACGGTTCCAATACCCTTTCATCACTTGCGGCCCGGTGACAATCAGCTCTCCGACTTCCCCAGCCGGAAGCTCAATGGAAGGATCTGCCTGATCGACAATTTTAATGTCCACATCACTTACAGGGATGCCGACAGACCCCGTTTTCGGGCGGTGCGGCGGGTTTCCAGTGATTTGAGAAATCGTCTCGCTTAAACCGTATCCTTCAATCAAATAGACGCCGGTTAATTCACTAAACGCTTGCAAAGTTTCCAACGGAATTTTCGCTCCGCCGGATTTGACGGATTTTAAAGAAGTCAAATCATATTTTCTGACATCCGGGAAATTAAGGACAGCAATATTCATCGTTGCAATGCTTGACCAAAATGTCACTTTATACATCTCGATCGCACGGATAACTGACTCCGTATCATAACGGGTAAATAATATCATCGTTCCTCCGGAATACAATGGTTGGCACATGCAATGAAGCATACCCGTCACATGGAAAAATGGCAAAACAGCCAAAAAAACTTCCCCAGGCTCAATCTTCCACCAATATTTTGACCCGATAATATTAACTAAAAGGCTTCGATGAGTAATCATCGCTCCTTTTGGGTTTCCCGTTGTTCCAGAAGTGTATTGGAGTAAGGCGAGCTCTTTTTTAATATCAAGAGCGACAGGATCAAGCTCCTTTTCAAACGTCAAAATGTCTTGGAAAAGGTGGACATTTTCAGGAACTTCTGGTTCATTCAACATACTAGGGTGAGGTGGAAGAACTGGATTCTCCGGTAAATAATCTGCGATTTTCCCTACAACTACTCGTTTAACTTTCGTTTTGCCCTTGACGCTTTTATAAATTGGGAACAGACCGGCTAATGTAATTAATGTCTCTGCACCGCTGTCATTTAAATGGTATTCCAGCTCAGTCTCCTTAAACATTGGGTTTAAGCATACAGCGACAGCGCCAGCTGCTAAGATGGCATGATAGGTTATGACAAAATGCGGTGTATTTTCCATATATATCGCTACACGGTCACCTCTTTGAACACCATTATTTTGCAGCCATGCAGCAAACCTTTTCATTGCATTGCCTAATTCTTGATAACTGATTTCGCATCCATAATAAATAATCGCGGTTTTATCCGGCCACCGCTTGCAATTTTCCAAGACAATGGCAGGCAATGAACGCGTGCCGTAATCAATCGTTTGGGGTACACCTTCCGGCCAGTAGTTCAACCATGGTTTCGTCATTGTTTTCACCTCTTGCATAAAAAATAGCTTCAACTCATTCAAGATAGGATATAGTCTAATTTGACAAAGTAGAGGGAATTCCTTTTAAATTCTGAAATGAATAAAAACAAAATGCCAGTTGGAGCCAGCTCTTCTATCCTCTCTTCACAGTAAATGGCATATACAAAAAGCCCTTGCAGCATCTTTTTCTACAAGGACCTTCGATTAATTTCTACTATACAAAAGCGCTCTGGCAATACCTATAAAATATTCTGATTCCCGGATAATATGATCGAGGACTACTTTAGCTGTTTGATTTTTACTTACTACGGCACTATGGTTTTTAATTTGCCGGCATAGCTCAATAAATTGCAAGCTTTGATCCATGCAGAATGACGTAAGCTGCATAACTTGCTGGTAGAGTTTTGCCGGTAAATAATAGTTTGAACGAGTAACCGTTTCTATAAAGCTGACCACTCTTTGGTGTGTTTCGGAAAGCGCTTTTTCCCATTCATTAAGCGCGTCGACGTATTTCTTTTCCAACCCTTTTACCAGTTCCCTAATAACAACTGTGTGTTCTTCTTCCTGATGCTTCCAAAACTCCGCTTCATCTAATATGCGTAAAGGCATCTGCTGCCCATAATAAAATTGCATAACCATCCTCCCCATTCAATTGCTTCTTTATATAAACTATTATGAAAAAAAAGAAGGGGATATGCTTTCAAAAGTTACAGCGATGATTGCCTGTCATGGTTTGTCTAGTTGCCTCATATCGTTTTAATGAGGAGGGATGTCATGAATACACTAAAATTGATTCGTTATGTGGTGGCTTATGTTTTTATCACTTCAGGGATTATGAAGTTATTAGATGCAGAATTGAGTAGTTTTTTTGTCAGCTTGGGGCTGCCTTTTCCAATGATGTATACAGTCGCTTTTTTTGAAATCATATGCGGGGCTTTTATTTTGCTGAATAAAAATATAAAAAATGCAACGATTCCATTAATTATTATTATGATCGCCGCATTTCTTCTAACGAAGGTTCCAATTTTACATTCAGGATTTTTACAATTTGCTTTTGATGCGAGATTGGATATTACGATGCTGATTTTGCTGTTTATCCTTTACAACAGCCACTATCGAAGCACGAGACAATGACTTTATTTAAACCATCCCTTTTCTTTTGAACGGGAAATCGCCTCGATCCGGTTTTTCACTTCCAATTTTTCTAAAATAACTGAAATATAGTTGCGGACCGTTCCTGTTTTAATGCTGAGTTTATCAGCAATCTCTTTTGTGTTATTGCCGTCAGCTACAAGCTCCAAAACTTCCTTCTCTCGATTCGTCAGCGGATTTTTTTCGCTATATACATTTTCAATAAGTTCTGGAGCGTAAATCCGGCCGCCTGCCATAACACTGCGAATCGTGCTAGCCAATTCTTCGCTTGGGCTATCTTTCAATAAATAAGCACTTACTCCTGCTTTTAAAGCACGTTGAAAATAACCTGAGCGTGCAAACGTTGTTAATATAATCACTTTACAGCCTGTTCCTTTAAGTTCTTTTGCTGCCTCGAGGCCGCTTTTCAGCGGCATCTCAATGTCCATGATGCATATATCCGGCTGAAGTTGTTTAACTAAAGCTAAAGCTTCTTCACCATTCGCTGCTTTCCCTACAACTTCCATATCTTCTTCTAAATCCAGCAAAGAACCAAGTGCTCCGAGCATCATACGCTGATCCTCCGCAATGACAATGCGAATCACGTCAATCCCTCCAGACTTGTGTGTTTGATTACATTGGGAACTCTCATTGTAAGTGTAGTCCCATTTGCTGATTGAATATCCAAGCTCCCATTCACAAATTCGAGTCGTTCCTTCATTCCTAATAGTCCATGCCCTTGACTAAAATCGCTTTTATCTGGAATGCCAATTCCGTTATCTTGTACTTTGACAAGCACTTCATCAAGTAATTGCTCAATGAAGACTGTACAAGTGGTAGCTTGACTATGCTTTACAATATTTGTTACAGCTTCTTTCAGGCACATACTTATCACATTTTCAACCAACAAAGGAATATTAGAAAGTGTTGGATTTCCTGTTAACGTAAATTCAATTTGTCCCGCTTTTAAAATGTTTTCAATGTGAATAATTTCATCCTTTAACTTTACGCCTCTCATATCCTCTACGAGTTCCCGGACTTCTTTTAACGCGATTCTCGCTGTTTGATGGATATCATTGATTTCCTTTTTTGCGGACTCGTTATCTCGTTCGATTAGTTTTCCAGCCAAGTCACTTTTCAACCCGATGAGTGAAAGCTTCTGCCCGAGTGTATCATGCAAGTCCCGTGCAATCCTCTGGCGTTCTTCAAAAACAACAAGCTGGGAAATACGCTTATTTGCGTCTTCCAACTGCCCTTCCAACTGTTCGCGCCTGTTCCGATTGTATAAATTAAATGGAAGCAAAATCACACCGATGATGCAAATTAAAATAAATGGGAACTGGGAAAAGAAAATGTCCTTCTCTGTAAATGTCCCTATGCCAACAGCAATCAATATTGAAGTAAGATGGATGCCATATAAAATAAAGAACCCTATTTTGCTTCGAATATTTCCAATGAAAAAGGCTAAAAGGAGTGAAAAATATACATAACCGAAAAGAACGGTCATACTGAAGCTTATAACAATTTCGATGCTCACCCACACATAGACAGACCATCCCTTTGATCGAAAGGCAAACCGATACGAAAGAAAAAAAAGAAAAACCATGAAGATTCCAATCATAATTTCATAAGGAGACGACGAGCGAAAAATAAAAAAGAACGGAAGAATGCAAAAAATAATCCATACATAAATACTAATCCACGGGCTTTTTGGAAAAAGCTGATACCACTTGTCCATCGATTTCTCCTTAATCATTGACATACTCTTATTATAACAAACTACGGTACGCTACCATTCAATATGAAAAAAACCATCCAATGTTGAATGGCTTTTTAGCGACTATTTATTACCTTGAAAACTTGTTTTTCCGGAAGCCAGCTGTATACTTTTTCTTTGTCGATTTAATAAGTGCTTCACTTCTTTAAAACTAACAAATTTTTTATTTTTCTCATCATACAAGCGGAAACGGATTGATTTTAAACTGGACCAAAGTGTAATGGTTGTCACTTGCTGTAAAAGCGGTGAAGTGTTATGCACTTTTTCCAAGTTATAATTAGGAACTCTAGGACTTAAATGATGCACATGATGGTAGCCGATATTACCTGTTAACCATTGCAAAACCTTTGAAAGCTTATAATACGAACTTCCATCGATCGCAGCTTTCACATAATTCCATTCATCTTTGTTTTCAAAATAGGAGTCTTCAAATTGATGCTGTACATAAAACAACCAAATGCCAAGTGAACCAGATATGAAAAGAATGGTCCCCTGTATGATTAAGAATGGCTGCCAGCCAATAAGCCATACTAGCAGCGCATAAATGGCAACAATGGAAACATTAATGATATGCGTATTAAGCTGCTCTTTTCGCTTCGCGTCTTTTCGATTCATCCGGTTTGAAACTAGAAATAAAAAGAACGGACCTAATCCAAACATGACAAATGGATTACGGTACATGCGATACGCCAGTCTTTGCCAAAATGATGCTGCTGCATACTCTTCAATCGTCATGACCCAAATATCCCCTGTTCCCCGTTTGTCTAAGTTACTATTCGTTGCGTGATGAATGGCGTGTTCGCGTTTCCATTTTTCATAAGGAAACAAGGTAAGGATCCCAAGCAGCGTACCAAGAATATTATTTGCTTTTTTACTATTTAAAAATGAATTATGCGTACAGTCATGAAAAATAATGAAACTACGAACGAGAAATCCAGCTGCGACAATAGCCAACGGTATCGTTAGCCAAATGGAGATTGTTAAGCTTTGATATGCAAACACCCAAAGAAGGAAAAACGGTGGAATGGTATTGAAAAGCTGCCTCATGCTTGATGTCGTATTCGATTTCTCATAAGGTGCAACACTTCGGCGTAATTGATTTGATTTGCCTTTATTCATCATATCCTCCAAACGTATGAAAAAGAGAGATCTCATGTTTGTTTTTATAATTTAAGGATACGGAAGATATGGCTGTTCCGTAAGACATAAACGTCAGGTGAAAAAGTATGACAAGTGTCATGAAAGTATGCAAAAAGTGCACTACCCACCACTTAAAACCTAAAGGTCTATAAAGATTTATAGCTTTAACGAGGAACATTTATATATCTATGTTATATTTGAACAAGGTTTTGAAAGGATGCGATTATATGGCAAAAAGTTTAGTACTAGCGGAAAAGCCTTCTGTCGCACGTGATATTGCACGTGTTCTGAATTGTAATAAAAAAGGAAATGGGTGTCTTGAAGGAAGTAAATATATCGTAACATGGGCGCTGGGACACTTAGTTACACTTGCTGACCCAGAAAGTTACGATGTGAAATATAAAACATGGAAATTAGAAGATTTACCTATGCTACCTGAGCGTTTGAAATTAACAGTAATGAAGAAGACTGGAAAACAATTTAACGCTGTTAAAAGCCAACTCACCCGAAAGGATGTTAATGAAATAATCGTGGCGACAGATGCAGGTCGTGAAGGTGAACTTGTAGCCCGATGGATAATTGCCAAGGCGAAGGTAAACAAGCCGATTAAGCGTTTATGGATTTCTTCTGTAACAGATAAAGCGATTAAAGAAGGTTTCAAAAATTTGAAGCCAGGAAAAGCTTATGAAAATTTATATCATGCTGCTGTTGCACGATCTGAAGCAGATTGGTATATCGGTTTGAATGCTACTCGTGCTCTTACAACACGCTTCAATGCACAACTAAATTGCGGGCGCGTTCAAACACCTACAGTAGCTATAATTGCAGCAAGAGAAGATGAAATTAAAAATTTCAAGCCACAAATATATTACGGCATCGAGGCACAAACAGATACGATTAAATTAACATGGCAAGATTCGAACGGTAATAGTCGTAGCTTCAACAAAGAAAAAATCGATGCGATTGTTAAATCACTTGGTCGTCAAGATGCTAAAATTGTGGCAATTGACCGTAAACCAAAAAAAATATTTGCCCCAGGGCTTTATGATTTAACAGAACTACAACGTGACGCAAATAAGTTTTTCGGCTATTCAGCAAAAGAAACATTAAATATTATGCAAAAACTGTATGAGCAACATAAAGTGTTAACGTATCCTCGTACAGATTCTCGATATATTTCAAGTGATATTGTTTCAACGATTCCTGAGCGCTTAAAAGCATGTGGTGTTGGCGAGTATCGATCAGCAGCTAATAAAATTTTAGCTAAGCCAATTAAAGCAAATAAATCGTTCGTTAATGACTCGAAATTAAGCGATCATCATGCAATTATCCCGACTGAAGGATATGTAAATTTCTCTGCTTTCACTGATAAAGAAAGAAAAATCTATGATTTAGTAGTAAAACGTTTCTTAGCAGTTTTATTTCCAGCACACGAATATGAACAATTAACGGTACAGGCTGAAATTGGTAGAGAAAAATTCATTGCTAAAGGTAAAACAGTAATCAATGCTGGTTGGAAAGAAGTTTACAAAAACCGATTTGATGATGAAGAATTAACAGACGATATAAAAGACCAATTATTGCCCAGCATTGAAAAAGGCGATGTATTAAAGACAAAGTTAGTCGCTCAGACATCGGGCCAAACAAAGCCACCTGCACGCTTTACAGAGGCTACTTTACTGTCCGCCATGGAGAACCCTACGAGGTATATGCAAACGAGTAATAAAGAGCTTGCAGATACCTTAAAATCAACTGGTGGATTAGGTACGGTTGCAACACGTGCAGATATTATTGACAAGTTATTCAATTCATTCTTAATTGAAAAACGTGGTGGTAAAGAAATTTATATCACATCAAAAGGCCGGCAGCTACTAGATTTAGTACCAAAGGAATTACGATCACCTGCAACAACAGCTGTGTGGGAGCAAAAGCTTGAGCTCATTGCAAAAGGCAAGTTGAAAAAAGATGTGTTCATTAATGAAATGAAAGAGCACACAAAAGAAATCGTTGCTGAAATTAAAGCAAGCAATAAAAAATACAAGCACGACAATATTTCACACAAACATTGTCCAGACTGTGGAAAACCAATGCTTGAAGTGAACGGTAAAAAAGGGAAAATGCTCGTGTGCCAAGATCGGGAATGTGGACATCGTAAAAATGTCTCCCGCATCACAAACGCCCGCTGTCCAAAATGCCATAAAAAACTGGAGCTGCATGGTGAAGGGGTTGGCCAAGTTTTTGTATGTAAATGTGGACACCGTGAAAAGTTATCTGCCTTTGAAGCTCGTCGTAAAAGAGAATCTGCCGGTAAAGTGGATAAACGCACTGTACAAAAGTATCTAAAGAACCAGCAGAAAGATGAAGAACCTCTGAATAATGCATTGGCAGAAGCATTAAAAAGGTTGAAATTTGATTAACTCCATGCTTAAGGGGCTAAAGTTGCCATTTGTTTCTCTATTTGTATTAGAATGATGGAAAGGGGGATGGATGATGACTGAGTGTGCATTTATTATCGGAGATGTTCACGGCTGTCTCAAGCAACTAGAACAGCTTTTAACATATTGGAATCCGGATTCAGAAAAATTATTTTTTATTGGGGATTTGATTGATCGAGGGGAAAATAGCCGTGGCGTTGTTCAATTGGCAATGAAACTCCGTAAGGAATACGGAGCTGTAGTGATCGGCGGCAATCATGAGGAAATGTTTCTTGAATGGCTTGATGCTCCTATTAATCATGCAACTTATTATTATCCAAGAGGAGGGAAAGCTACCATCTCTTCCTTCTTAGGTGAAGAGCGTTTCCATTCACTTTCCCATACCGATTTATCGAAAGCATTACAACATTTTTTCCCTGAAGAGATTACATTTCTGGAATCACTGCCAGATTATGTTGAACATGAGGGCTATCTTTTTGTCCATGCCGGCATCGATCCGCGCAGAAAAGATTGGCGTGACACCGAGAAAATGTTTTTTCGTTCCATTCGGGAACCATTCTATACAAAAGAAAACAAATCAGGAAAAATGATTATATTCGGGCATACACCAACGAGACGAATTCATCCTAACAAAAAAGATGACATTTGGATCTCACCATGCAAAACAAAGATTGATATTGATGGGGGAGCGGTTTTCGGCGGCATGCTGCACGGTCTTCATTTGAAGGAAAATGGCGAATATCAGCTACATTCAATAACCTCTAATCTTGAAGTGAGGGATCATACCTTCTTATTGTGAATCGCAAAATTTTTCTCTGTAATGGCTTAACGCTAAAAGCGGGAAAATGTATTCGTAGCTCGGATAATGGATATAAAATGCACCCGGGAGTCCTTGGCCTTTCGGATATGTTTGTGTCCAGTCATTTTTTCCCGCCGTATCTATTAAGTACTGGACACCGCGTTTGATTGGATCCGTTTCTTGATCCTCTGCCGCAATCAGGGCATCAAGCGCCCAAGCTGTATGGGTGCGCGTACTTTCTGTTAGCGGTACATATTCCTTTCTTATATCACTCAGGCAAGACTCTCCCCAGCCTCCGTCCTGCTGTTGAATGTGATGCAGCCACTTTATCGCTCTACGGATTTGGTGGTGATCCTTTCGTACCCCCACCGCCGTTAAACCCGTAACCGCAGACCAGGTGCCATATATGAAACAAATGCCCCAGCGGCCATACCATGAACCATCGTTTCTTTGATCCTTCAATAGCCACCTCACGCCGCGTTTTATAAAATGGTGATATTCATTTAAATGGGTAAAATTACCGAAAAACTCCAACGTCCTCCCCGTTAAATCGGCTGACGACGGATCAAGCATTGTTCCTTCATTTCCTTCAATCGGCAGCCAACTTAGGATCGCTTTATTTACATTCCTTTCAAAAGCAGGCCATCCCCCGTCATTGTTTTGCATTGAAACGATCCATCTAATCGCTCGATCCCAAGATTGCCTGTATTTGGGTTTTTCGATCATAAAAGTCCGTAGCGACCTTAAGGCAGCAGTCGTATCATCCACATCAGGATTCATCGTATTAATATGAGAGAATCCCCAGCCTCCAGGGACAGCATTAGGATTCGATACTGCCCAATCGCCATATAACATATGTTGACGCGACAATAAATACTCGTGCGACTTTTGAATGGTTGGTGAAGTATATGGCATTCCTGCTTCCTGCAAGGCATAGCCGGCAAGCGTCGTGTTCCAAACGTTCGCCGTCGTGTAAGCCGCATGAATGTCCCCGCCATAAAAAGTGACAAACGATTTTAATCCACGGACAGCTTTCCTAATCAAAGGATGCTCCTTCGCATAGCCTCTTGCCATTAAAGCAAAAATCATTAGAAAGGTTGAACTGTAATAACTTAGAAATGTGCCATCGGATTCCACTCTTGCCAACATATATTGTTCAGCTCTCTGCAATGCAAGCCGATGTAACTCTCTTGGATACCCGATTAAAAATTTCATGCTTTGTTGAATCTGTGAAAGAATAGGCTGAAGCTCTCTCCAATCTCCCCACTCTTTATGACGAGCGTTCCCTAGAAACAAGTCAGATAAATCCGGAGAACGGTACGTCCTCACACTGTATTTATAATCCGATAAAATTAAGATCGGCGTTAAATTTGCCCTTGCCTGCATCGACAAATCAAAAAAGTGCAATGGAAACCATGTAGGAAATAAGATAACTTCAACCGGAATCGGAAAAAAACGCGGCCACTTATATTGCCCCGTTAAAGCTAACATTACTTTTGTAAACATGTTGACTTCTTCAATTCCGCCGTTTTTTAAAATAAATTGTTTCGCCTTTTGCATCCTAGGATCTTCTTTTTCAAGATAGCCTGAATAAAGAAGTGAATAATAAGCTTCAACAGTCAGCGCAAGATTTCCTTCTTCTTCATCATAAAAGAGCTTCCATGCTCCGTTTTGTTCTTGCCTGCTCATAATTTTCCTCACTAGCAATTGAATGAATTCTTCATCATTTATTTCCAATGTGCGTAACAGAATAATCATATAGCAATCTGTTTCAATGCCTATATCAAACGGATAAGACCATGAGCCATACGGTTCTTGGGCGCTTACGAGAATTTTCGTTAACCGTTTGATTTCTGCATCCACCATTTGTTTCATGGACATTCGATCCTCTCTTTTAACCTTCATTGTTATTCCCTATACATATTCGTTCTAACTATCGATCATGCATAAGAGAGAGGGAGCGATTGTTGACTAATTTAAAATCCCCTGCATATTCTGCAAGGGATAGAAACCACTTTATATATTGCTTTATGACTGTTGTTGTTCATATTTTTTTCTTTCTTCTTCTTTTATCGTTCTGCGCAAAATTTTACCGACAGCTGTTTTCGGAAGCTCTTTTCTAAATTCAATGAGCTTCGGCGCTTTATACGCAGCAAGGTGCTGTCTGCAATAGTCCAGCATCTCTTCTTCAGTAACAGATTGCCCCTCTTTCAAGACGATAACCGCCTTAACCGTTTCTCCCCGGTACGGATCTGGAACCCCCACAACGACCGCTTCTTGAACAGCTGGATGCTCGTAAATCACTTCTTCTACGTCTCTCGGATAAATATTGTAACCGCTTGCAATAATCATATCTTTTTTACGGTCGATAATATACAAATAGCCATCTTCGTCCATTTTTCCAATATCTCCCGTATACAGCCAACCATCGCGAAGCGCTTGCTCCGTCTCTTCTGGCATATTCCAGTACCCTTTCATCACTTGCGGGCCTTTTATAATGATTTCCCCTGATTCGCCAATCGGCAGCTCTTTCGTTCCTGTTTCAAGGTCAACAATTTTGTAGTCGGTTGATGGAATCCCAATTCCGACACTTCCCGGCTTCCGTTCAGCAAACACAGGATTGCAGTGCGTGGTCGGAGAGGTTTCAGACAAGCCGTAGCCTTCTAAGATCACGGCTCCCGTTTTCTTTTCGAATGCTCGCATACTTTCAACTGGCATTGGTGCACTTCCGCTGTTGCATGTTCTAATGCTATTTATCCCATATTTTTCTGCTTCAGGATGACTTGTAATCGCGATATACATTGTAGGAACCCCAGGAAATGTCGTCGGCTGCTCACGTTTAATGGTTTCAAGCACTTCTTGCAAATCAAAGCGCGGAAGTAGAATGTTCGCAGCTCCTGTATAGATTGATAAGTTCATACAGCTTGTCATCCCGTAGACATGGAACAATGGGATGACAGTAAGGACCCTGTCCTCTCCTATGTTAAATTCCGATTCGAAATAACGATACGTTTGATGAACGTTTGCAACGAGGTTTCGATGAGTGAGCATCGCCCCTTTTGAACGGCCTGTCGTTCCGCCTGTATATTGTAAAACGGCAACATCCTCGGCAGGATTGATATTCGGTTCCTTTACCTGCCCTGTCGCTTGCGACATAAACGCTTCAAATGTGACCGCAGGAGCTACGTCTTTAGCGCTTTCAGGGAAGTTGACAGAAATTGCTTTTTTAACAGGGGTCTCGTTTTCAACCTGCTGTAAAACTGGCAAAAGCGGTTCAAAGATGACAATCATCTCAGCGCCTGAATCGTTTAAAATATGAGAAAGTTCTCTCCCGACAAGCATCGGATTTACTTGTGTGACAATCCCGCCAGCCATTAAGATTCCGTAATAGGAAATAATATAATGCGGGCAGTTCGGCAGCATGATTGCGACTCGATCCCCCTTTTTCAAGCCGTTTGCCTGAAGTGCCGAAGCAAATGCTATAGATAATTGCAATACTTCACGGTATGTCATTTTTCGTGTAAAAAACGAGATCGCTTCGTTGTCCGGAAACTTTGCAGCCGTATCTTTCAACATTTGCTGGATTGGAATATCGATTTCTTTAGAAATGTTTTCAGGATAATGCTTTAGCCATCGTTTCTCTGTTGCTACCATTTTACCAACACCTTTCAAAACATTTAAATAGTTTGAATATATTACTATATTACCATTAATTTAATAAATGCAACACTTGTTTTCTCCCTTCATACATAAAATCCCTTGCCAGATCATGATCAGCAAGGGATTGAAACAATCTTATTCAGTTGTAAGCACTTCTTTATTTTGAATCAACCGAGGTGAAGCGATAAATAGACCGCTCATTATAATGGCGCATAAAATAAATGTAAGCACCATGGTTGATCCGTTAATGATAAAAGAGTACCATACGGGCGACATTCCTTCTGGTGCATAAGAACCCCAGAAATAATACCCAGCAATAAAATGAAAGAAATAGCGTGCTACACTCGCTGAAAAAATCGCGAGAATGACTGTAAACAATGCTTGCTTCTTTTGTTGCCTTGAAATCTGTTTCTGGATGTTTCCTACAAAAAACCCTGCAACGCCTACAGCAGCGAACGCCATAAAATACTCAACCAACGCTTGGACTGGATGAAGAATCGAAGCATCCCCCAAAATAACTTGCAGAAACCCCCATAAAAAACCGGAGAAAACACCGGCACGCCATCCCCATCGAAAGGAAACAATAAACACAGGCACCATGGCGAATGATACAGAAATGCCTGGAGCAATCTTTATCGAGGGCAAAAAATCCAACACCATCGCTGCAGCCGCCAAAATCGCCGCTTCAATCAAAACTTGCAACTTCATTTTCCCCATAAAAAAAGCCTCCTATGTGTTAGTAAACGAATCCCATAGGAAGCCAAAGAAACCGGACAAATCTCATGTTTCTTCAAAGCTCATCACATCCCTACGCTAGTACTAACTAACAGGTTCAAAGGGTCAGAACAAATTGTTCAATCTCAGCCCAATGGCTCCCCTTGTGATACGTTTTTAGTTATCTATTATTATAGTATAAATTACTTGTTTCCTCAATCAACTTTGATTACAGCTTTACCTTTTCTTTGTCCGTTTGCATGTTTTTCATGCGATTCACAGCAGCGAGATAAGCCTTCGCGCTTGCTTCAAGCACGTCAACACTAATGCTGCGTCCACGGCTGATTGTATCGCCCGTTTTAATTTCGACAAAGACTTCCCCCTGTGCGTCTTGTCCTTGAGTTACTGACACAATTTTATAATCCAATAGTTCGATCTCTTCATTAACGATTCGATCAATCGCATTAAAGATGGCATTCACAGAACCATTACCGGTCGCTTTTTCTTCGTAAACATTTTCATCATGAGTCAAAAGTTCAACCGTTGCTGTTGGTTCATTTAACGTGTCATATGAAATCGCCATATTTCTAAGTTTGTAATATTCGACTTCGTTTTTCGTCTGATCATCCACTAACGCGATAATGTCATCATCCAAAATTTCCTTTTTGCGATCGGCCAAATCTTTATATTTCTTAAAGATAGCTCTCAATTCGTCTTCATTCACTTGATAGCCAAGCTCAATTAATTTTTCTTTTAACGCATGGCGACCGGAAAGCTTGCCAAGAATGAGCGGTGTTTCTTCTAATCCGATCGTTTCCGGCTTCATGATTTCATATGTCGTTTTATCTTTAAGTACGCCGTCCTGGTGGATGCCTGAAGCATGGGCGAACGCATTCGCACCAATAACTGCTTTATTTGCAGGGATCGGCATGCCGGTTACACGGCTAACCAATTTACTAGTTTTTGCGATTTCTTTTAAATTCATTGAGGTTCTTTTTTGGAAATAATCGTACCGGGTTTCAAGGGCTAATGCGATTTCTTCCAATGCGACGTTCCCAGCACGTTCTCCGATGCCGTTAATGCAGCCTTCAACTTGCGTCACGCCGGCTTCAATGGCTGCCAAAGAGTTGATTGTGGCCATACCAAGATCATCATGGCAGTGGCAGCTTAAAATCACATTTTCAACTCCCTTTACACGCTCTTGGATGATTTTAAATCGCTCGGCATATTCCCATGGCGTAATATAGCCTGTTGTATCCGGGAAATTTAAGACGGTTGCTCCAACTTCAATGACTTTTTCAGCAACTTTACAAATAAAATCCAAATCAGAACGTGTAGAGTCTTCACAAGAAAACTCAACATGTTTAAAGAATTGGCTTGCATAGCGGACCGCTTCAACGGATTGTTCAAGTACTTCTTCCTCTGTCATTCGCAACTTTTTCTCCATATGAATTGGTGATGTCGCGATAAACACATGGATACCAACATTATCGTTCCCTTTTAAAGCTTCAACCGCTGCGTCAATATCCTCTTTGTTTGTGCGGGCAAGGCTTACAACAATTGGCTTTTCAACAGCTTCAGCCACAGCGCGCACCGCTTTTAAATCACCAGGCGAAGCCGCTGCAAAACCCGCTTCAATGACATCAATGCCAACCTTTTCCAATTGTTTCGCAATCTCAACTTTTTCGGAGATATTTAAGTTCACACCAGGCGTCTGTTCGCCGTCTCTCAATGTCGTGTCAAATGTATAAATTCTCTTACCCATTATTTCTCCTCCTTTATTTTGAATGCCTTAGCTAAACACAAAAAAACCTTTACTTTTCTGAGGGGTGAGATCATCACGGTACCACCCTCGTTCGCCACAGCCTCACAGCATATGACCTCATAAAGTAAAGGTTTACTTTGCAGCATAACGGTTGCCAACCGTACTTCCTACTTAAGTTCAGAAGTCGACTCCAAGGTGAGTAACTTCCATCGCCAACACCCATTCTCAGCGCCCATGGGTTCTCTGTGCTTGACATCAAGAAGTGTTTCCTTTTCACAGTCGATTTGTTTCGATTCACAATGATTTTAATTAGAATCATATGATAATCCATTTCGTTTGTCAACACTTTTTCTACAACAAATACTTTATTGGAGAAACAATGCATACTTTACTTCTTATCATATTATCCTGTGCAAATATTTATGCTTTTTTTCTCCCAACAATGGAAGCAATAATGGAATTGGTTAGGGATTCATTGAGTTTCTTGTGTACTTTATAATCTCTTATTCTGAGAATCCAATTTCCCGCAATATTTCTTTACTGTGCTCTCCAAGACGGGGAGCAAAATGATTCAACTTCACAGGTGTCTTTGAAAACGTTGCAGGAAAACTCATATTCCAATAATCCCCTTCAGAAGGATGATTCATTTTTTCAAAGAAATTGATTGCATTAAGATGTGGATCATCTAATAAATCTTCCGGTGTATTCATAGGCATTGCCGGGATATCTGCTTTTTCAAAAATTTCTAGCCATTCTTCTGTCTTTTTCGTGAGTATTACCTTTTCCAACAATTGATAAAGCTCATCAATATAATTTGTTCTTGAGGCAAGATCTTGAAATCTTTCGTCCTCAGAAAGCCCAGGATAACCAGATATTTCAAAGAAGTTTTTCCATTGCTTGTCATTATAAACGATCACACTAATGAACCCGTCTTTCGTTTCATACGGTTTCCGGTACTTTGAAGTAAGACGCGGATAAAGGGATGAACCAATGGGAGGGTCGAATGTAGCCCCATACATATGTTCCAACAACGTAAATGAGGCTATCGTTTCAAACATCGGCACCTCAATATATTGTCCCTCCCCTGTTTTTTCCCGATAATAGGCTGCAGCCAAAATCGCATTTGCCATCATTAGGCCGCTTGCTTTATCCGCCAAAACAGTAGCCATATATTGGGGTTTTCCCGATGTTTTACTTTGTGCCGCAGCTAAACCGGACGCCCCTTGTATCATGTCATCATAAGCCGGTTTCGATGCGTATGGACCTTGCTTGCTAAAGCCATATCCTCCACAATAAATGATTGCAGGATTCACCTTCACTACTTCTTCATAGGAGAATCCTAATTTTTCAATCGCCTGATGGCGCATCGAATGAACGAAAACATCAGCACTCTCAATTAATTTGAACAAAGCTTTTTTTCCCTTTTCTTGTTTCAAGTCTAAAACAAGACTCCGTTTATTTCGTCCCGCATGAAGAAAAGTTCCGCTCATCCCCTCATTTCTTGCAGGACCGAGATAGCGAGTGCTGTCACCTTTCCCATTTTCGATTTTAATAACATCTGCTCCCATATCACCTAATATTTGCGTACAATAAGGACCCATGAGCACAGAAGTTAAATCAATTACTCGTAAACCCGACAATGGTCCATTCATGAAATCCCTCTTTTCAGCTTTAATACTTCAGATTAACTATTTCCCATCACTTCCATTGTTTTACTCAAGATTTTTTTTTAATCAAGGACTTCTTTATTTGATATTGGCAAAATTTAGTTACGTTCTAGATAAAATATTTTTTATTTATAAGACCTGAGATTAACCTTTAGTGTTAAAAAAATCACTGTTTTTCTTTTCCTTGTCCAAATTAATCTTCTAAAACCCCTAACTTAGTATCATATATAGCTAATCCATCATCGTGTAATGTAATAAGTGTATATTATTGGATAGAAGCAAAAGACATTTTCCTTTTGGTTAGTGCTGAGTCAATAAGCCTGTTTCTAATAAATAATAGTTGCTTGTTCAAGAATTACTTATATATATCTTTATTTTAAATATCTTGACAAGGAAAGCCTTGCTGTTTAAGCATCTTAGCGGTTTCCGGATAACTATTATCATGATAGAATGGTTGACTATAGAAATTTGAAATTCTTTTAGACCAAGAAGTACTTTTTTTATCAACTGATCTCATTTTCATGTAATCTTCATAAATCTTGTTGTACTCTTTTATATACTCTAACAAATTATGATTATATTGTTCTTCATGATAAATTGCTTGTTTTGAAAAGCGCGGTTTCCGTATAGTTTCTACTTTGGGATAACCAATACATAAACCTGAAATCGGAATCACGTACTTCGGTAAGTTTAGCATGTCTATTAACTTCAATGAGTTCCGCCGAATCCCTCCAATAGGAACTATTCCTAATCCAAGTGACTCGGCAGTTGCAATAGCATTAGACAAGGCCAAACCAACGTCCGTTGCACCCACTAAAAGAATATCAATATTATTAACCGATTCAAATGGCTTTCCTTCCATTTCAGACGCAATTTTCACACGATAAAAATCTGCACAAAAGATAAGAAAAATTGGTGCTTGAATAATTTGAATTTGGTCACCGGAGAGTTTAGCTATTTTATTTTTTCGTTCCTTATCTTTAATTGAAATTATGGAAACTTGTTGACCACCATGCCAAGATGGGGCCGCTTGGGAAGCCCGGATAATCATATCAAGATCCTTATTTTCAATTGGTTTATCTGAATATCTACGATATGATCTGTGATTCATTAACGTACTTACTACTTCATTCATTAAGAAGATCCCCTTTCTAAAAATAATGACAGAGAAAATTTAAAAAGTATTTTTAATTAAATGTCATTACCGAAAGGTTTATCTGCAACCTTTAGAGAATCTGTTGGACAACCTTCGCACGCTTCCTCTATGTCGTCCAAAAATTCCTCCGGAACTTTGACAATTCCTTTATTATTGTCAAGAATAGCATAGGCAATTCCATCATCATCATAATCATAAATATCTGGAGCTATAGCTCCACAAGTCCCACATGCAATGCAAGTGTTTTTATCTATAATTGTATATTTTGACATGTTACCTCCTAAAACGTTCAACATTAACCCACCGATTTTTCAGAATAAAATCTACAAACTTTTCTCTAATTTCTTTCTTATTTATATAAATTCAGCCATTAATTCATTGAACTTATCTTCTTTTAATTTTAATTTAAAGTGATTCAAAGGTATTTCACTGTAGCCATATGCAAGCTCTTGATATGATGGCTTTTGTTTGTCTTGATAGATTAATCCTTTTACGAGGCCATTATTCTCCATGACTGTCTTCATTGCCATAATCCGATTTTCTGTATCATACTTTTCTATTTCATTCAGATCTACTAAGTTTTCTTTGAACCAATCGTATGTGTTAACTTTGTTGTATGTAACACAAGGACTGAATACGTTAATAAACGAAAAACCTTTATGCTGAATCCCTTGTTCAATGATAGATATTAACTCTTTTAAATCTGTTGAAAAGCTTTGCGCTACAAAGCTAGCCCCTGCAGTTAAAGCCATTTCCATGATAGATAAATTGGGCTCAATCGATCCTTTTGGCGTACTTTTTGTTTTAAAGCCAACATCGCTTCTTGGTGAAGTTTGCCCTTTTGTAAGCCCATAGATTTGGTTGTCCATCACAATATACGTAAGATCGATATTTCGGCGGATAGCGTGAATAGTATGACCCATTCCGATTGCAAAGCCATCTCCGTCTCCTCCAGCGGCAATAACCGTTAAATCACGGTTCCCCATCTTTACACCTTGAGCAATGGGTAACACACGACCGTGAACCCCGTGAAATCCATACGAATTGATATAACCTGAAATCCTTCCAGAACAGCCAATTCCTGAAACGACAGTTAAATCGTCGGGCTCTAAGCCGATATTTGCAGCTGCACGTTGAATCGCCACTTGTACAGAGAAATCACCGCAACCAGGACACCAATTCGGTTTTACGTTATTTCTAAAATCTTTGAAGGTTGCCAACTAAAAACAACTCCTTAACTTTGGTGTAAAGATCATTCGGCAAAAAAGGATTTCCATCGTATTTTAAAATACTTTCGATTTTTTCTAATGCGCCAACATTCATTTTAATTACATTCGCATGTTGACCTGTTCCGTTATTTTCAACAACAACAACCCTCTTCGAACGATCAATAATCGGTTGTAACACTTTCGTTGGGAATGGGTGAAGTAAACGAATATGAGCGTGATTTGTCTTTATCCCGTCTTCCCGAAGTTCAGCAATCGCTTCTTCAATCGCTCCTCTTGTTGAATTAAATCCGATTAAAAGCACATCCGCTTCTTCGTCATGGAGCGAAAAATGAATAGGTTTATCAAAACGTTGGGTGACGTTATTTAATTTCCGTAAACGTTTCTCCATTTGATGTTTTCGATTCTCAGCTGCTTCAGACGGTTTTCCAGTCTCATCATGTTCCACACCCGTTACGTGGTGTATTCCGTTTTTTGTACCTGGAAACACACGAGGTGAAATACCATCTTTAGTGAGCTCATAACGCTTAAAATAGTCTTTGTTTTCAAGTGCAGGAAGCGATTCATCCATTTTCAACTTACCACGATTGATATTTATCTTGCTATGATCAAATTTTTCAACCGTTTGCTTACTTAGTGAAAGCTGTAAGTCTGATAAGAGAATAACAGGGCATTGGTATTCTTCTGCAAGATTAAAAGCTTGAATTGTATCATAAAATGCCTCTTCAGCTGTACTTGGTGCCAATACAATTTTCGGTATTTCACCATGTGTACCATAAATCATTTGCATTAAATCTGATTGTTCTTGTTTTGTTGGAAGACCCGTACTCGGTCCCCCCCTTTGAGTATCGATGACAACAAGCGGTGTTTCGGTCATGCCAGAAAGACCAATCGATTCCATCATTAATGAAAGCCCAGGCCCCGCAGAAGCAGTAAAAGCTCGAACACCAGCATAATTTGCTCCTATCGCCATTGTAACTGCCGCAATTTCGTCCTCTGTTTGAATGACTGTTCCGCCGAATTCAGGTAATTTTTCAATTAAATATTCCATGATTTCGGAAGCTGGCGTTATCGGATATGCCGGCATGAACCTCGAACCTGCAGCAAGCGCACCAAGCGCAATTGCATCGTTTCCAATCATAAACATGCGTTTTTTGCCATCTGCTTCCTTAATGTGAAGCTTATTTGCTTGCTCACTCGCTTCTTTCGTAAGAAATTCATAACCAGCACGTATTGCTCCCATATTTTTGTCAACAATTGGCTGACCTTTCTTCAAGAAAGTTTCTTCGATGACTTCTTTGTAAATCGAAATATCTAAACCGAGCACTGCACTAGAAGCCCCGATTGCAACCATGTTTTTCATTAAGGAAGTGCCGAGTTCTGTAGCAATTTCGGTAAACGGAATAGAAACTAGTGATGCAACAATATCTTCCGACTTTGAGGGTTTAAATTTAGCATCAGCTAGTATCAACCCATTGTCATTTAGCTCATGCGCATTAATATCGATCGTTTCTTGATCAAATGCAACTAATAGGTCTAAATCATTTGTAACCGTCCTTATTTCATTTGTGCTTACCCTGATTTTATTGTTTGTATGGCCACCTTTAATTCTTGAAGAAAAATGGCGGTAACTATATAAATAATAGCCCATTCGATTTAATGCCTTCGCAAAAATTTCTCCAGTGCTATCGATTCCTTCTCCTTGCTGACCTCCAACTTTCCAAGAAAGTTGATTTACCATGATATCCGTCACCTTTTTCACCTTTATTATAATTACCTATTAGTATAAAAATTTCCCCAATTCGGTATTATTTTCAAATTTAATAGATACTTACACTAACGTTTTTTAAATTTAGTAATGATAGGGAGCCCCTTATTATAGACCATTTATATAATCAGTCGTTTATATAAAAAATCCATAAGGCTCCCTATTATTTTTTTTAATTGATGATGCTATTAGTATAGTTCACAAAATTAACAAACCTTAAAAATTAATAGTTAGATTGTCTATATTTAATAATTTTTTAAAAAGTCAGTTGTTAATTTTATAAATTCATCTGTGCGTTCAATCATAGCCCAGTGTCCACAATGTGGAATAACGTATAACCAAGCATTTTCAATTAACTTTTCAAGTTCAAATGACTTCTCTACAGGGACTTGATTATCATTTCTACCATGTACAAGTAGTGTTTTATGTTTAATTTTCTTAATTTCCTCATCTGGAATAAATGAGTTGCCTTCTTTCAAATATTTCATTATTGCACTGTATGCTTTACTTGTTTCTGGATCGTTTGCCAACTTGAGACGATACTCAATCATTTCCTCTTCAATTTCAAATTCGGGGTTTGTTAAATTTCGAATGATTTGTCGCATTTCATCCCTTTCATTCCCAAATGAATGTAACGATTTGAAAGAAGCTGACGTTTCACCTGGTCGCCTACGACCACCCGTGCCCATCAGAACAAGTTTATTAATTTTATCGGGTTCTTTAAGAGTAGCTACTATTGAAGTTGCACCTCCCAAGGAATTACCTATTAAAGAAACCTTTTCTAGCCCTAGAGCCTTAATAAATGAAATCAACTGTTCTGCACGGGCCTCATGATCATATTTAAAATTTTCAGGATCAGGTTTACTCGACTCGCCATATCCAATTAAATCGTAAGCTATTGTACGGAAACCATTTTTGGAATATCTCTCTAAAAGTTTACGCCAATTTATCCAAGCATCTGCACCAGCACCTCCACCGTGGATTAAGATTAAAGGTTCTCCTTCACCGACCTCCCAATAATGCGTTGTTAATCCATTTGTATCAATATATTTTTCTTGAATAGTGTTCATTTTTTATCTCCTTTCTAATTAATCTAAAGCATTGCACTGCCACCATTAACACTGATGACTTGGCCAGTAATAAATTTGCTACTATCCGAAGCCAAAAAGCTAACGGCTAATGCCACCTCTTCCATTTCTGCGGGTCGACCTTTAGGAATAACACTTAAATATTTTTGTACCATCTCACTTGATGTCTTCGTCAATTTTTTCACCCGATCTGTAGCTACAATACATGGGGCGACTGTATTAACAGTAATATCATTTTCGGCAAACTCTCTGGCAAGACCAGTTGTTAATCCATGAACTCCGCCTTTTGCTGCATTGTAAGCTGCATGATTCCATAAACCGTTCCGCACAGAATCTGCACCTATATTAACTATTCTTCCGTATTGTTGTTCCTTCATATGTGGTAAAACAAAATAACATGCCCAAATCGTCGTCCAAAGGTTACGATCAATTGTTTTTCTTAATGTTTCCGAAGTTTGTTCTAAAAAAGGAGCAATAACACCACTACCAGCATTATTAACAAGAATATCCACTTTCCCCCACATATTAATGCCTTTATCAATCATTGATTTGCAATTCTCTTCTATGCTCAAGTCACCCACAAAATATGAAGCTGATCTTTTTGTCTCGCCAATAATTTTTTCACATGCTAATTGTGCTTCATTTTCTAAAACATCGGCAATCAAGACTTCTGCGCCATCTAAAGCCAATTGGAAAGCAATTTGTAAACCAATTCCTTGGGCTGCACCTGTAATAATAGCTTTCTTACCACTTAATGGCTGACTACTATCTAATTTAGGCATTATATAACCCTCGATTCATATTTCTAATATTCACCCATAATTAATTCTTAACTAAAAAAGTAGTGAGTTAACATATTTTCTCTGGCTTTGATAGGTTTTAAAATCCAGATATATGTGTGTCCTTTTATACTTGTACTTTTGATTCGGCTCCTTCAATATAACCAAATGCGCAATTTCTTGGATCTGGTTTTCCTCCCCACAAGTCTAATGTGAGACGATTTCTTTCTAACATTTTTGCCTTTCTAGCGCCCTCTTCTGGAAACTCTTCCATTCCAAAACTATACTCTATTGTTAATTCATCAGGGTCTAGATAATAGAGAAAAATACTGCCTGATGGTTGATGGCGACCTGGTCCGTTTGTAATTGTTACACCATTGTTAATCATTCGATTACGAGCAATCCCAATATCATCGATATCGGTGACCATAAAGTTAACATGATGAAATTGGTGCTCTGCTGCACGAGCAACAGCAAAACTGTGATGATACGAATTTGGAAATACACGTAAGAATTCTATTGACTCACTTAAGTAATCAGAGGTTTTAAAATTCATAACCTCCTTTAAAAATTTAATTGTTTTTTCAAATTCAGGAACTTTTACTACAACATGACCTAAACGAGCTATTTTGGTTACAGTGTGTTTGTACTCTGTTGCCATTTGCGTAATATCACTATAAAATTCAAATGTAATACAGCTATTGGGATCTTTAAATCTAAATGTCTTTCCCTGTGCAAGCATTTTTTGTTCATTTTTATTTAATTCTTTTGGATTTAGACCTGCTTTAGTAAAATGCTCAAAAGCTTGCTCTAGAGCCTCTGGGTTCTCCACTTCAAGACCGACTCTCTTTAAACCTGGTCTTTCGCTAGGATATAGAACTAAATTATGGTGGTCTCGGCTACATCTAAAAAAAGCAGGACCATCCTTAACCCTTTCTACCAACTGCAACCCTACGATTTTCTCATAAAAAGTACAAGACTTATCCATATCGGAAACATTTAATGCAACATAACCTAATTTTTGATAACGTATCATTTTCTGATTCCTCCATTTTATAAAATTATACTTATCTTCCCTTGTGGTCTTAACGCATCTAAATCTAAAATAACTCTTTTTTCTTGAATTTTCAGTTCATCATTCTGCTTGATAATCTTATATTCCATAGATCCAACGTAATTATCAAATATTTCTCTTTTTGAACGATAAATGATAAAGTTACACGTTACGTAGTAAACTTGATCTCTTGTATATTTAATTCTTACATTGCTAATAAGATGGCGGGTTCGGGAGTGAGGATATTCAACATGCGCTTCCTTTTTTAATAGCCTTTTCGCCCGCTGAGTAATCCTATACTGATCATCAGCAATGATAAATAAATCTACATTGTGATCACCATCCAATTTATTTGTTGGCGGAACAAGATATAATGCATCTTCAGTGAATAATGATGCCCACTCTTCTAACTTCCAATCATCGAGTAAAGAAGCTTCATAATATAAAAAGTCTTCTATTTCTAATCTAGTAATATCAGACACTTCGTCACAGCCTTCCTAATTTATTTTGTCAGCATTTCATTCCACCGTGTCCAAAATACACGCATGTGGTATTCATCTGAACTATGAGGTACCTCCCCTCTTAATTCTTTATTCATTCCTTTAGAAATATCATTCCACTTCACTTCATTGGCATTCGCATATCCTTGTTGACACAATTCAAGTGCTTCGTTATCATCTGGCGAGGCAAACCCTCCAGGACCAAGAAATTCTAAATAGTTATTCAATCGTCGAGATTTAAATTCAGTATTCTCCTCTTTCGGTGCCAATGCCCATTGGTTAACCTCCATATATCCAGGTTCTATAGGATAAAATGTTCTAATTGTAATTGCCATAATATTGTTGATTACTAGATTAGGAAAAATGATCATATTGTAATCATTTTCATAAATTCGTTTCGCGCGTTTCTCACCGAAACGTTCAATCAAACGTTGCTGAATTTTTTCAATATCATGTTTAGCTTTTTCTCCCATTGAAGGTACCCATCTAGCCACAGGCCTGCCCCAAGGTAGCATATTTTTTTCAGTTACAGAATGTCCATTACCCAAGTCTTTTGCTTCATTATAATTAGTACCAGGTGCTGGCATTTTTCCGTTTTTATTAGTTTCTGTCAAATATTGGAAATAAGTTGCATGTGTTGGTAATCCATGATAACCATCAGCACTATTCTCACAAAGTAGTTTCCAATTTGCTCGGACACTGTACTCATGCGTTCCTCCCAAAATTTCCATCCCTACTTCCGACTGATCCATAATTAAATCAATATACTCTTTTGCCCCAGCTAAGTATTCCTCTAATCCTACTGCATTGATGTCAAAGTTAATAAAAATCATTCCCCTATAGCTTTCGAGACGAGGTACTTCATATAAATTTAGCGAACCATCACAATTCACGTCTTTTGGATACCCATCACGGGCACCTGGTTGACCAATTAATTGTCCTTTATTATTAAAAGTCCATGCATGATAAAAACATTGAAAAGTCTTAGAATTTCCCCTGCGATCACGACAAACTAAAGCACCTCGATGAGGACATGTATTTAGAAAAGCATGAATCTCGCCATTACTGTCTTTGTTGAATATTAGATTACGCCCTCCAACATCACGCATGATAAAATCACCATTATTAGCAACTTCGGACTCATGGCCGAGATACAGCCAGCATTTATCAAATACTTTTCTTTTTTCTAATTCCAATATATCTTGATCTAGAAAAGCTCTTCTCGAAACTTTAAATTCACACTCTTCTTTATTCACCTGAATTAAAGATTGTTCAGATTTATTTATAATTGTTTCCATGCCTATAAGACCTCCATTGAATGATAATTTGCACCATATAATTAAAAGGGATAGCAATCAAGAAATTTCAACCTTATCTATTAACTTAATATTCATTTTTTTGAAGTTACTAAAGAAAAACGATCTATATTTAACCTAGTACTATTCATCGCTCCTGATAACTGAAATTGCCTTTCACCCTTTTATAATAATGACACTCAAAAATTAGTGGTCAAAACTACCAAACTCCTAGAGTTCAAACTTTCTTATTACACAATGAAAGTTTAGTAGTTTCCGATTATTTAGATAACAATTTCTTTTCTGAAATTCCAGCCGCTATATCAACTATCATATCCTCTTGTCCACCTACAACCTTTAGTTCACCTAATTTTATTAAAATATCGCGCGAGTCTATACCAAAATGATTTGCAGCTTTCTGTGCATGTAGTATAAAACTGGAGTATACTCCAGCGTACCCAAGAACAAGACTATCCCTATCAATCTCTTGAGGCTTCTGAAGAATGTGAGCCACAACTTCTTCTGCCAGATCCATCATTTTATAAACATTGATACCCGTTTGAATACCTAAACGCTCAAGAACCGCGACTAATACTTCCGTTTGTGTATTTCCGGCGCCTGCTCCTAAGCAACGAATACTGCCATCAATCCTAGTAGCTCCTTCTTCAATCGCTACCAATGTATTTGCCATCGCCAAAGACAAATTGTTATGACCATGAAATCCTATCTCCACGCTTAAGTTTTGGCGAAGTGCACTAATCCTCTCCCTTACTTCAAAGGGAAGTAACGCACCTGCGGAATCCACCACGTACACTATATCCGCTCCATAGCTTTCCATTAACTTTGCCTGTTCCACTAGTTTTTCAACTGGAGCCATATGAGACATCATAAGAAATCCTACCGTTTCAAGTCCTAGCTCCTTTGATAAAGAAATGTGTTGTGCCGAGACATCAGCCTCAGTTACATGCGTCGCAATACGTGCCATCTTTATACCTAGACGTGCTGCTTGTTTTAATTCCTGTAGAGTGCCAATCCCGGGTAACAGTAACGCAGAAATTTTTGAATATTCACAGGCAGATACAGCTGCTTCAATAAGGTCAAATTCATTGGTAAGTGATAAACCATACTGCAAGGAAGAACCCGCTAACCCATCACCGTGAGACACTTCGATATAAGGTACTTTAGCTTCATCCAAGGCTTTAGTAACTTTCAACACTTGTTCCACAGTAAATTGGTGAGATATTGCATGACTTCCATCACGTAATGCTACCTCAGTTATAAAAATATCGTGTTTTTTTGTCATGGAAATTATTCTCTCCTTTATACAGTCACCAGTCTATTTCTTGCAAGCTCTTCCGCTACCTTAACTGCAGCGGCAGTCATGATATCAAGGTTTCCTGAATATTTCGGCAAATAATCACCTGCTCCCTCTATTTCTAAAAAAACTGTGACTCGATTCCCTTCAAAAATTGGTTCCCTTCTCAATCTATAACCTGGAACATAGGACTGAACAGTTTCAACCATTTCTCTAATTGAACGCTTGATCTCCGATTCGTCAATATTATCTTCTTTAAGTAATGCGTGGACAGTGTTTCTCATGAGAATTGGAGGTTCTGCTGGATTTAAAATAATAATAGCTTTTCCTTTTTGCGCACCCCCGATCGCTTCAATGCCTCTTGCTGTCGTTTGAGTAAATTCATCAATATTAGCGCGCGTTCCTGGTCCTGCGCTTTTACTAGAGATGGTCGCCACAATTTCAGCATATTCGACAGAGCTTATACGATTAATAGCATGAACAATTGGAATAGTTGCCTGTCCACCACATGTTATTAAATTGATATTCTTTTCCTCAATACACTTCGTTAAATTAACCGGCGGAACAACTAATGCTCCTATAGCCGCAGGCGTAAGATCCAGGATAACTTTTCCGGCTTCCTTTAATAGTTTAGCATGGGTAATATGTGCCTTTGCCGAAGTGGCATCAAAAACAATATCAGCTAATTCCGGGCGTTTCAGAAAACCTTGAATACCTGTGTCAATCACTTCATACCCCAGTTCTTTCGCAAGTCGTAAACCATCAGATTTTGGATCGATTCCAATCATTGTAGTTAATTGTAATACACTAGATCGCTTTAATTTCATCATTAAGTCAGTACCAATATTTCCTGAACCAAGAATAGCTACTTTAACCCTTGTCAATCTGATCCCTCCTTATCCAAATTGAACACTAACCTCTCCCAATTGTGCAAAAGAGGCTGTAAAATAATCTCCATGTTTTGCTTCAACGGCTGCAGACAACGCCCCAGAAAGAATAACCTCTCCTTTTTTCAAAGAAACGCCAAACTCAGACATTTTGTTAGCCAACCAAGCAACACATATAGCTGGATTCCCTAGTGCTGCAGCCCCGATTCCGACATTCATCAAAATCTCATTTTTGTAAAGCTCCATTCGTTCGTTAACAAGATCAATCTCGTCAATAGCTATAGGATTATTCCCTAGGACATAAAAACCTGAAGATGCATTATCAGCTATAGTGTCAGGAAGTTTAATTCTCCAATCTTTTATACGGCTATCAACAATTTCAAGTGCAGGCAATACATAATTTGTTGCTTCTAGAACTTCTATCAGTGTAACTTTTGGTCCTACAATATCTTTTTTCAAAACAAAAGCAATCTCAGCCTCTACTTTAGGTTGTAAAACTCTATTCATTGGGATAACTCCCTCATTTTCCACCATCATACTGTCAAGAAGCTGACCATAATCGGGTTCCTCTACACCTAATAATTGTTGCATTGCTATCGAGGTTAATCCGATTTTTTTTCCAAGAATTTTTCTTCCCTGCTGTAATTTTCGCTGAATAATAATAGATTGAACTTGGTAAGCCTCCTCAGTAGAGAATTTCGGATCGATATCTGTAAATGGTTCTATTTTATAGTTATTTATTTCGGCTTCAATAAGTTGTTCAGCAAACGTTTTTATCTTACTTTGGTTTTCTATCAATTAAGAACCCCCTTTAAATAAATATTTTTCCAAGGACTATCCAAAAAGAAAGCGTTGAGCATTTCTTGTTCGCAATAACTCAAATTCATCAATCGATAAATCCGACATATCGCTAACCACTTTTCCTGGAGGACTTTCTCTTATACTAAAAGGATAATCAGACCCCACAATCAAATTGTTTACTGAAAAGATTTCCTTAACATATCGAAAGACCCGTTTATCGTAAACTAGTGTATCGAAAAATAGTTTTTCCGCATATAATTGAGGGGACTGGGGGAGTTCTTCGCGTAACTCCTTTCTAGTTTTCCAACCTTGTATAAGTCTTAGTAAGACGAGGCCAAATCCACCACCACCATGACTGAAACAAATGCGAAGGTTTGGAAAATGTTCAAGAACAAGCCCTGTTATAACAGAAGCAACTGAAAAAGCAATTTCCGAGGGGAAACCGACAAAATTCTTTAAGACAGGTGGACCAATAATCCGTTCCTCCCCAAGAGGATGTAAAGGATGTACAAAAATAGCTAAGCCCAATTTCTCTGCCTCTTCAAAGAAAACATGGAATGCGGGATCTCCAATAGGGTTTCCTCTAACATGTGTTCCAATTTGTACTCCTGTTAAACGATATTCTTTTTTTATCAATTCTAGTTCTTTGGCTGCTAATTCTGGGTTTTGTAAGGGAACCGTTCCTAATCCTATGAATCGATCAGGGTAGGCTTCCACCATTTTACTAATTGATTCATTCAAATACCGACAAAAGATAACAGCGTCTTCTGGTTCAGCCCAATAACTCATTAGTTCTGGCATTACTGAAAGAACCTGTTGTTGAACATCTTCCTTATCCATATCTTGAATACGCAAAAGAGGATTCCAACAATGATCAGTAACTGTTCTAAATACTTTTCCAGATATGACTATATTTGAGAAACCCTCTTCTGCTTTCTCAATCTGCGGCCAGCGTGAATCGCCCTTTCGCTTTTGCATTTTCGGAAATTTAGAAGGAATAACATGGGTATGCAAGTCAATCATTAATTTCACCTACCTATTCAACAAATAAGACCTGTAAGTCTTTTGGCATTTATTAATTTATTTACTACTTAAGCGATTAGATTGAATTTATAATAGCCAATTTGATATGTGTTTTTTTGCACGTTGTTAACGGCAAAATTAATATATTTAAATTTCTTAATGGGAGAATTCATTTCATTTTCTTCAATATTACCAATTGACTAAATTTAGTTTATAATTTAATTTAAGTGAAGTAAAGAAAGCATTTTTTAATGTATATTCAAATTTTCCTAAAGATGATTACAGTTTATAGTGACATAAAATCATATCGTCGATAATAAAGAGATGTGCTCGGTGAAATTAATGGACCAAGGTTCCTCCCACAATAATGGACCCCAACGACTGGCTTTTTACACCCTAAGCGAATCATTTCATTTGAAGCGATAATCCCCATGCTCGTCGTATTCTCCAACTTGAACGAGCAGAGAACAAGGCGGATGGACCAGCTGCAACCGTCAGCGTATTTCAATATTTAAGATAAATAATCTGAAGAAAGGCTATAATGGCCATCGGAATCCAGATGGAGATCCTTTAAAAAATAAACACAAACGATAACAATACCTAAAATGCCAACCAAACTTTCCTACATATAATGAAGCCATGATGATCTTGAACGTGACATTAAAGCAATCCATCTCGTCACATTGGTTAAAAACGGTATCGTGTTGGTTAACATGTAAACACTTATTTCACCTTCAAAAACAGAAACTTCATATCCTGAAATTCGGATTAGAAGTTTCTCATACTATTTTTAAAACGGTGTTTGCAATCCTTCTTCTTCTAACAATTTAATAAATTCATCAACCATTTCTTGGCCATTGTACCCCTTCTTGTCTGCGGTCTCGATCCAATTATCCCAAGCAGCTTTACCAGCTTCTTTAAAAATTTTTACTTCTTCTTCCGTAGGTGTAATAATTTCTCCACGATTAGCTACCTCGTCTTTTAATTTTTCATAGGATTTTTCAAGTTCTAATTTATAGCTTTCAGTTACTAATTCAGTTAATTTTGGATTTAATTCCTCATCGAATATTTTCTTTAAATCTTCAGGTAAGTTATCATAAAAGGTCTTATTCATAATTGGAACAAACGGAATTACTGAAATATTCAGTTTTGAAATATAAGGTGCAGGTTCAAAGAATTTCGGACCAATTGCTGCAATTGGCGAAAAAAACGATGTTTCAACTGTATTTTTTTGGAGCGCTTCATAGGTGTCTTCATATGTTATAGAGACCGGAACACCGTCTAATGCTTTTACAAATTCTGCTTCACTTGTACTACTTGCACGCATTTTTTTCTTTTTCAAATCATTTACCGATTTAATTGGTTTTGATGAAAACATAATATAAGGATCAGTTATTGTAGGAGGCATAAGGATAACATCTGATAAATCTTCATTCGCATATTTTTCTCCGAATTTTTTCAAAACAGCTTTACTTTTTTCAGGTTCTTCAACGAGAGCAAATGGCAAGTTTCCAATTGTATATGGAAAAAATTTCGTATCATAAAAATAATTCGTAGCAACTAGGCCGACCTCATATAATCCCCCTTCTACGTCTTGATAAACTGTATTGGCCTTACCTAATGATGCTCCATGGTAAAGATTTACTTTTACACGATCGTTCGTTTTTTCCTCTACGATTTCTTTCCATGGTTCAAAAACGTTGTAAGCTAAGTGCCCGGTTGATGGTGCAAAATTATTTACGTTTAGTTCAATAGCTTTAACTGAGTCATTTTCTTGTTCTTTCTTACTTTCATTTTCATTACTGCTAGCACTTTTTCCTCCACAACCGACTAATAGAGTTCCCACCAATAAAATGATAAGATTTAAATAAGCTTTTTTAAAATTCAAATTGGACCCTCCTTTAATAATATGGAAATTAAGTTGCATATGCGGTAATTACAGCTTTGTCAATAAACTTTTGTTTAAAAGAAAGTAATTATCTTTAATTCATATAATCGCATTCCCCTTAATTTGAATATTAATAAAATTAAAAATAATTAAACGAAAATATTCACGTCGACCTTTTAAGTTTTATTAAAGCATCCGCTGCTCTTACTCCTTTTCCTTGCGGGTAGACCATTAACGGATTTAGATCTATTTCTTCAATTTGATTTTTATAATCTGCTGCTAGTCGACTTAGCGCCACTACTGTTTCGCACAATGCTTCTATATCTGCATGCGCTTTACCACGCGCCCCTTGAAGTAACGAGACACTCTTTAATTCTAAAATCATATTTCTTGCTTCTTCGTTGTTTACGGGAGCCATGCGGACCGATACATCATTAATCACTTCAACAAAAATCCCACCAATACCCACCATAACCACGGGACCAAATTGCGGATCAGTTTTAGAGCCTATAATCATTTCGACTGTTGCAGGCTCAAGCATTTCTTGTACCAATACTCCTTCAAAATCCGCGCCCTCTACTTTTTTAATATTATTTCTTAGTGTTTCATAAATTCTAACAATTCCTTCGTCATTTTTAACATTAAGATGTACCAAACCCATTTCAGTTTTATGCGGAATTTGAGGAGATAATCCTTTTAAAACAACGGGATATCCAATATCGTTTGCAGCTTTAATCGCTTCCTTTTGTGTCATGGTAATTATTTCACGTGTAACAGGAATATCGTAATCCTGTAAAATTTGTTTACTATTATATTCGGTTAATATTCCATCAGAAAAACAATTAAATTTTCGTGTCTTTTTCTCCCATTTTGATCGAGGTTTTTCATAGTCTGTAAAATTGGCTCCGATCTGACACAAAGCTTTTGCAACTTTAGCTATCCGAAGCGGATCATTGAAAACTGCGATTCCTGCGTCATTTATCATTTTTTTCGTTTCAGGTGTCACGATCGTTGTTAAAAGTTGTGGAATATGTGAATGGGCAGTTCGGATTTCTTTGAACGTTTCAATATGTTTCTCTAAGGTTGATTTAATGTAACCTTGTGCAGCTATAAATGTTATTATAAGATCATAATTCTCTTTATCTAGTGTCGTTTTCATAAAATCTAGCATTAGTTCAGGTTTGTTAACTAACTGACCCGTAAGGTCAATCGGATTCATTACTGAAGCATGTGGCAAAATTTGCAATAGCTGTTTTTTAGTTTCCTCACTTGGTTGAGAGAGCTCCAACCCAAGCTCTGTTAAATGATCTGCTAACATAACTCCAGCGCCACCGGATATAGTGAAAATAGCAACGCGTTTTCCTTGTGGGAATAAACTGTACGAACAGGCCGAGGCAACATCGAGTAATTCTTGAATGCTATCAACACGATATGCTGAAGTTTGCTTAAAAACAGCCTCCCAAACAGTCTCTGTACCAGCTAACGAAGCAGTGTGAGAAAGTGCTGCTTTTCTCCCTATTTCCGTACGGCCTACTTTATAAATAATGACTGGTTTTTTATAACGTTTGGCTAAATCCAAAGATTTAAGGAATTTTTCTCCATCCTTAATACCTTCTATATAACATGCAATTACATCTGTTTTGGGGTCTTCCGCTAAATAAGCGATACATTCCGCAACATCTATATCCGCTTCATTACCAGTGCCAATAAAATAATTTAATCCAATCTGGTTCTGCACGGCTAAAGTATATAAATAGGTACAAAAAGCTCCGCTTTGAGTAACAATCGCTATATTTCCTTTGGGAACTTCTCCATGGGCTTTAGTAATTCCAAAATTGGCAAAGGCACCTGTTAAGGCATTAAACATACCAACAGTATTTGGTCCTAACACCCTCATTTGATATTTTTCCGCTATTTTAATAATTTCTTCTTGTAGATTTGCTCCTTCTTCGTTCACCTCCTCATAACCACCACTTATAACAATGATTGAACGAACCCCTTTTTCACCACATTCCTCTACAGTTTTTAAAACCTTAGAATTAGGTACCGCAAGGATAGCCACATCTACCTCTTCAGAAATTTCTTTAATGGTTGAAAAGCAGGGAAGCCCTGCTATTTCCTCATATTTTGGATTAACTGGTAATATCCTTCCCTTGTATTGAAAATCAAGCAAGCTTTTAATCGGACGTCCACCGATACGACTAAAATCAGAAGATGCGCCGATAATAGCAATACTTTTCGGTTCAATTAAATGTTTTAACGACTCCATATGCGATATCATAAATGCATTCCTTTCATTAACATATCTTTAACCAAGGGACACTCTTTCTATATAGCTAAAACATGACGGTAATCCCAATTTTCAAATAATTAAATTATAATTCTTTATCTTAAATTTTTATAAAAGTTCACCGATTTTCACCTTTTCTTTAATTAGATTATCAGCGATTGTACGACGTTGCATTTCATCAGATCCTTCAAAAATACGCCATACCCTCACAACGCGATACCAACGTTCCACAGGAGTTTCTTTTGTAACACCCATTCCCCCATAAATCTGTAGGACCCTATCAACCACGCGATTTACCATATTTGTTCCGTAAAACTTTGATATCGCAGCTTGATGACGAAATTGAATGCTGTCTTGAGAATTTGCCCAAATACCGTCTTTCTCCGCCATCCATGCTGCTCGGAGAAATATTCCTTTTGCTGCTTCAATTTCGATTGCAGAGTCAGCAATCATCCATTGGATGGCCTGCCTATCTACAATAGGTTTACCAAAAGTGACTCTAGTTTTTGCAAACTCTATTCCCATTTGTAACAATCTTTCTGAAGCTCCCACACACCGAGGGGGAATCACCCAACCACGATTATGATTTATAAAATACATGGCATATTTAATTCCTTCACCTATCTCTCCAACAATATTTTCCTCCGGAACACGAACATTGTCGAAAATCAGAGAAGCCGGATTCCATCCCCCCATCGTTTCTATATTTTCCGATTTCCAACCCATTTCTCGATCAACAAGAAAACAAGTGATTTCTGCATCCTTACTTTTTTCTTGGCCTGTCTTTGCAAACAGAATGGCAAAGTCTGCTTCGTTGCCATATGAAATAAACGTCTTTTCACCATTAATAACCCATTCATTTCCATCTTTTACAGCTGTAGTGGTCATATTACGTGGATCCGAGCCGCTTCCAGGTTCGGTCAATGCAAAACATTCCTTACGTTCTCCTTCTAGTACAGGTAACAAATATTTCTTCTTTTGTTCTTCATTTAATGTGTAAAGAATGTTCATTGCATGTCCACCAAATTTAAAATCAACAAATGTTCTTGACAGCTCCATTTCAATCAAGGCACTCATTATAGGACCAAGATTAGCACCACCGTACTCTTCAGGAGTCAAAATTCCCCAAAAACCCATTCCTTTTGCTTTTGCCTGGAGTTCACGAATTTTCTCTTTGGAAATCCCAGGTCGGCCTTCACGTTCATTTCGCAATACATCTTGCTCAAGAGGAACTAACTCTTTCTCCACAAATTCTCGAACAGTCTTTTGTACCATTTTTTGTTCATCAGTTAGCGAAAAATCCATAATTTCTCTCCTTCAATTAAGTTTTCTAATATTACAAATTTACTAGAATTATTGTATAATTAAGAATAAATTAAGTAAAGAAGGGGTTATTGAATACACTTTCAATTTTTCCTAAAGAAAGGGGTAAAATTATGCAAATGAATCAATTGGAGTATATTCTTGAAGTTAGAAAAGCAGGATCGATATCTAATGCCGCGCAAAATCTTCATGTCTCTCCCGCTACAATTAGTCAATCTATCTCTAATCTTGAGAAAAAATACGGGATAAAAATATTTAATCGATCCCGTCATGGTACAGAACCAACGGAGTTGGGAAAAAAAATTCTTGAAGAAGCATATAAAATAAAGGATCAACTAGTTGCATTAGAAAGAGAAATTGAATTACAAACAACACTAGAATCGAAAGAGTTAAAAATAGTAAGCCATCCAAGTCCCCTCCAATCATTCTTGCCAAGTGCATTAGCAAACTTTAAAAAAACCCATCCTAATATTGATATTGTTCTTAAAGAACATTTGGATATTACAGAACCGATCAATCTCGAGGAATTCGATATTGGCCTCGTTGCAGCTAGCCCACAAACCTGGTTAAAGTTAATAAATTTATATAAAAATGATTTACATTTTGAAACAATACTTCAAGGAAAGCTTTATGTCTGTACAAGTAAAAATTCATCTCTCGCATTCAAAGACAGCCTATCTCCGGATGATTTATATCACCATCCCCATGCCATCTATACAATTATAAAGGCGGTTTATACAGACATAATTAATGAATATGGCTCTTTAAAGATTTTATTGGAATCAAACAACTCAGAAATCATTATGAAAATGGTTTGTAATGGGCTCGCAATCACAATTCTTTCTGATTTAGTAATAAAGAATGAGCCTGCTATACTAAGTGGAGATACTGTTGCTATACCATTAGTTGATTATGAGAGGGCAAACCTAACTTATGGATTCATACGCTCTAAAAAAAGATATTACTCTACCGGAGCTCGAGATTTTCTGAAGCTTTTAAGATCAACTGTTCAAACTGGAAACTATTGAGAATAGATTAAAGAGGGCTAGGTTGGCTAAACATGTATAACTAGAAGACATTAAACCCACAATAGCTTTTACATATGCAATAGTAGCTTAAAAAAATTGAGAAATTCATAACTAAATATATACGAGAATTTGAGCAAAATCTGTGATAGAGCAACAGAACGTTTTTAATCTCCCAAAAATAGAAGGAATTTAGGGTATTCTTTAAAAAAGAGAAAAGAGAAAAAAGTACTGATAATGGAAATCAAAACTCACACTATTCCCGTTAAAGAAAATGAGTGAAGAATAAGCAGAAGTGAAAATAATTGATATGCATAGGAAGTTAGTTGATGCTGTTTATCCATGCGTAAATTCATGAATGAAGAAATAGTGAAATCAAGATTTTTACCATTCGAAGACATTGTGTTTCTTTGGGGATGAAGGGGATCTAACTAGGGGATGAAAAATTAGAAATAGAAGGGTAAGTTAAAGTTTAAAGTTATTCACTAGCTGCCTACCCTTTAGACTTGAAACAAGAAAAGGGAAAAAAGCATTGTTCAAATTAATTGAGAGTGCTGATGTTTTCATTCATTCGATGCGCCATCAGGCGATTGAAAAATTAGGATTCTCCTATGAAGAAGTAGCGAAGGTGAATCCGGCAATTATTTATTGCGGAGGTTACGGTTTTAGCAAGCAAGGTCCTTACGCATCGAAACCGGCTTACGATGACATGATACAGGGGGCATCCGGTTTAGCTGCGGCACAAAGTGAAACGTCGGGAAAACCCCAATATATGGCTACTGTTTTGGCGGATAAAGCAACCGGCTTAATGATGGCAAATACGATTTTGGCTGCAGCCTATTATCGGAAAAAGACAGGGGAGGGACAATATATTGAGGTGCCGATGTTTGAAACGATAGCCTCGTTTACGTTGTTGGAACATATGTATGGGGCTACATTCACTCCCCCCATTGGTTCATCCCTTTATCCGCGTCTTACTTCAAAGTACCGTAAGCCATATGAAACAGAAGATGGTTTCATTAGCGTCATTGTTTACAATGACAAGCAGTGGAAGAAATTCTTTGAAATATCTGCTTACCCAGAATTTTCGGTTGACATACGATTCCGGGATCTTGCTTCTCGAACGAAGCATATTAATGAGCTTTACCAACTGCTGGAAAAGGTAATACTCACGAAAAAGACAGAAGAATGGCTAGAAATTTTTGAAAAAGCAGATATCCCGGCAATGCCTATGAATATACCGGAAGATCTATTAGGTGATCCACATCTTAATGCAATCAATTTTTTTGAAAAAATGAACCATCCTTCTGAAGGGGATTATTGGAATATGAGTTTTCCTGCAACGTTTTCAAAGACACCTGTGAAGTTGAATCATTTTGCTCCACGGTTAGGGGAGCACAGCAAAGAAATTTTGCAGGAAGCCGGCTATTCAGAACAGGCAATTGATAGTTTGCTAGAAAGCGGAGTTACGTTTGAAAATAGATGAAACTACTAAGAATTACTGAACAATTGGCAGCCAATTCCAATATGGAAGAATACTCGTAATGAGTGTTGCGATTAATAAAAATGTCATGACAAAGCCCATTTGCGCAACGTCTCGGACGGTAAAGCTTTTTCCATCGTAGACCATTAATAATGGTGTTGATTGTGCTGGATAAAAATGGTTCATTCTAATTCTGTCCTTCGTTTATGAAGTTTAATGATATAAATAACTCAAAGGGTGAATTTGGTAAATATAATTGGGAAGACCAGTGAGCCAACTGTTGTTACTTTTGATTAGTTTTTGGCTTTTCTTGTTGTTATTTTAAGGGTATCCTCAAGAAGCTCGATTGCTGCAAAGCGACAGCCTAATCAAGTTCATTTACTTCATCACAAAACTCACGGAAAGATAGGGACAATATACTGGAAAAATACAGTGAATGTATGAACCTTGGAATGCTATCTGAAGGTGTATTTCTGAAAGCGTAACAGTTTATTTGGTGTAAAAAAAACTTCATCGACACTAATTTTCGATTCTGATCGATAAAGTCTTAAATATCTATAATTACTACGAAAAAACAAGACTCCGTTTATTTCGTCCCACATGAAGAAAAGTTCCGCTCATCCCCTCATTTCTTGCAGGACCGAGATAGCGAGTGCTGTCACCTTTCTCATTTTCGATCTTAATGACATCTGCTCCCATATCACCTAATAATTGCGTACAATAAGGACCCATAAGCACTGATGTTAAATCGATTACTCGAAGCCCAGACAGCGGTCCGTTCATCATATCCCTCTTTTCTAAGTAACATACCTTTAAAAAATCCAACTTCATCTTTAGCAAGCTTTTACCCGCTACAGTCAACTGCCAAGCATCATAGAAGGCAGCCAAGTAGAGATAAACGGAAACAGTATTAGAATCAACAGAATAATCAAATCAGTAACCACGAAACGAGTTACCCCTTTAAAGGCGACGGCTGTATCGATCCCTGCCGCCCCTGAAGCGACAAAAACGTTCATCCCTACAGGTGGTGTCACCAATCCAATTTCTGCTGTCTTCGTCACAATAATGCCAAACCAAATTGGATTGAAGCCTAAAGACACAATTAAAGGAAATGTTAACGGTAATGTTAAAATAAGAATCGCTACCTGATCCATGAACACGCCTAGTATTAAATAAAGGATAATAACAATGGAAAGTACAACCCATTTCGACATTCCAGAATCACCGATAAAGCCAATCATTTTTTGTGTCACTTGCGTTGCCGTTAGGAAATAACCGAAAATCATCGCCCCGATAATAATGAGCATGATCATAGCGGTTGAACGCAGCGTATTGTTTAACGCTTTTGAAATTCCTTTCACTTTTAATTTGCGCATTAATAATGCAATCACAAAAGTCGCAAATGCTCCCAATGCCCCTGCTTCTGTTGCAGTTACGATACCTGCATAAATACCGCCTATGACAACTGACATAAGGATTAATACAGGCCAAATCGGCTTTATGGACTGTAAACGCTCATTCAATGGCACTTTTTGTGGAATTTTCGGTGCAACGCTCGGATCTCTTTTCACCCAATACAAAATGGTAATGACATAACCTATTGCAGTAATAATGCCAGGAATAATGCCGGCGATTAACAATGATCCGACTCCCGTATCCGTCAAGATGCCATAAAGGATCAAGACAATACTGGGAGGAATCATAATTGCGAGTGTTCCAGATATACTTGATACTCCCATTGCAAAATGCGATTTATAGCCATATTTCTTCATCTCGGGAACCGCTGAAGTAGCAAGCGTTGCTGCTGATGCAGTACTTGATCCGCTCACAGCTCCTAATCCGGCTCCTGCAAAGACAGTCGCAATGCCTAACCCTCCTGGAAGATGCCCCATCCATTTATTTGAGGCATTAAAAATATCTTTCGTCATGTCACTAGCCGTCATTAATTCTGCCATTAAGATAAACATCGGAATCGTCGTAAATAAAAAGACCGCGACACTATCATATGGTGTCGTTTGAATAATCCCTAGGAATAAATCTGTTCCTCCTATAAATAGCAAACCAACCGCCCCAGCGATTCCCATTGAAAAAGCAATTGGCATTCCTGTCGCAAGCAGGACTAATAACAAGAACATAGGAATTGCAATCGTCATCGGCCGTTCCTCCCCTTATTGTAACTTTACTCAGTTACACGATCTTCTTCTGTTTCTACTTGATTAAAGTTGAATAATAGCTGTAGAAAAATGAAAAGCAAACGCAAAGTAAAGAGATATGCCCCGATTGGAACCCAAATCCATGAAAGCCATGTTGGCCAAGAAATAATGCCGGTCGCTACATAATGATTTACATAAGCTTCTTGCGTCATCATCATCGCTTGATAGCCAATAAAAAACATGAGAATAGCCGCAAGTAACGTATAAAACATGTCTAATACTTTTACTAGTTTTTTCGGTAAATACTTTATAAATAAATCAATGCTTATATGACCTTTCATTTTCATCACGTAACTTAAACTGAAAAAAACAATAATGACCATTAAATATTTTTCGGAAAAATGATAGGCTCCCACTAAAGCTTGGTTAAATAGATACCTCATAACGGCGTCGGCCGTTGTAATGAACATCATGATCAGAACTGCAATTTTTGCTACGAAGAAAAATACATAATCAACTTTGTCAAACAATTGAACGACTTTTTTCATTTTCACACCCTCGCTTTCAACGTAAAATGTGAACGCAATAATTTTCTTAAAGAAACAAAAGAGCTACTGGAGACGGAAGCATCAGTAGCTCCATAAATACATTTACTAAACTGTTATTTACTAAACTCCTCGTTGTATTGGGTAAATTTTTCTAAAATTTCTGTACCAGGCATCCCTTTAGCATCTAGATTTTCAGCCCATTTTCGATTAAATGGCTCCAACTCTTCATCCCACTTTTGAAGCTCTTCTTCAGGCAACTCATAAAATTCTACACCTTGCTCTTTGTATTCTTCCATTAGAGCATTTTCGTGATCAACAATGGCTTGAGCCATCATGTCACTGGCTTCATTGCTTGCTTTTTCTACCGCTTGCCGAACTTCTTCCGGCCAGCTTTCCCAAACCTCTTCATTTACAACATACATCACACCAAAGCTTGATAGTTTCGCATTAACCGTTGAATATTTCGCTAATTTCTCTATCTGATATCCGGGCCAACTGAATAAGGAAATTAGCGTTCCGTCAAGAGTACCGCGATCCCACGCTGTGTAAATTTCCGGTGCAGGAACGGAAACAGGTGTCACTCCCCAGTTTTGCATCAATTGCTCTTGTAAACCGCCTGATGTTCGGATTTTCAATCCTTTAAAATCTTTAATTTCTTTAACTGGATGTTTTGAATTGACAATTTGATAAGGATTAAGCGCAGCTGCCCATAATGGTTTTACACCATGTGGTTTCAATTCAACCTCATACAAATCTTCATGAACCAGCTTGTTATAAGCCTTCGTTCCGCTGATTGCGTCCTTAACAAGACCTGGGTTACCCACCACTCCGCTTAATGGCATCGTGTCACTTACATAAAGCGGGCCTACATAAGTGATATCAGCCACTTTATTCTTTGCAACATCTAGTAAACTGTCCGCTTTTCCCAACTGTTCAGCAGGATAATATTCAACTTCTATTTTCCCTTCGCCCAACTCTTCAATTCTGTCAATCCAAGGCAATGTTGCATATTTAGAAATCGTATGTGAATTGGGAAAAGAATCAGCAATTTTAATTTTAATTGTTTCTCCTTGACTCGCCGCTTCTTTGCTTTCTCCTTCAGACGCTTCCTCTTTTTGTGTTGGTTCTGAATGACCACAAGCAACAAGTGCAAGAATCAATATCGAAAATAAAATAAACATTGACAAATTGCTGAAAACCTTTTTCATCATAGCAACCTCCCCTGTTTTAATTATTAAATATATTCTATGAAAGTGATTACTTATAAAGTAATCATTTGGAAAATTTGTAAGTGCTTGTAATAAAAATGGCCGAATGAACTATGATAAAAATCATATTTCTTCCCAATGAAGCAAATACTATCTAAAAACCTATGTTAAAAACGGAGAATAGAAATGTTAACTTTTTTATATGTTTCGACCTTTATTATGACTTTGCTATTGTTGATTGTTATTTTATTTTTACTATTTCGCTGGCGTTGGCTAATGAAAAAAATCGTTCAGCAAATGGGAAAAATCATTTTAACAGACAGTTATCAAGAAAATTTAATTGAAATGATTCCAGGCTTTCGGCATATGGGGATTCAAAATTCGCTTGAGAATAGCTTGCGTGCGGAAACAGGAGATGTGCTACACCGCCCAATTGGCTCTTCTGCCAAAAAATGGCCGCATTTGGATCCCATCACTTTTATTCCTGCCCAGACAACCCCATTTCCAATTGATGGTGAAGAAGAAGTAGACGTGAGCGTTACGATTGGGCCAAAAGCTAAAAAACCAATGAAAATTAAAATTCCTCTCATGATCAGTGGGATGGCCTACGGAGTTGCACTTAGCGAACAAGTTAGGCTTTCTTTGGCCAAGGCAGCGAGAAATGTGGGGACAGCGATTAATTCAGGTGAAGGCGGTATTCTGCCTGAAGAATTGGATGCAGCAGGAAAATATATTTTGCAATTCTCTAAAACCGAGTGGGGCAAAGAAGAAGAAACGATAAAGCGGGCAGACATGATTGAAATTAAATTTGGGCAAGGCGCGTTATTTGGAATGGGCGGAAAAATATCGCCAAATAATTTAACAGGACGCGCTCGTGAAATCATGGGTCTTAAGGAAAATGAACAAGCTGTCATATTTGAACATTTTTTTGATAATCAAACATTAGAAGATTTGAAAAACCTTGTGAAAGAACTTCGAGACCTATCAGGCGGAGTTCCCATTGGTGCAAAAATAGGTGCCGGCGGCAAAATTGAGGAAGATATCGATCATTTAATTGAGATGGACGTGGATTATATTGCGGTTGACGGAGGACAAGGAGCAACCCACGGCACTCCACCAATTTTAGCCGATGACTTTGGAATACCGACGTTGCATGCGGTTGTTCGAGCTGTGAATCATTTAGAAAAAAGAAAAATGAAAGAAAAAATCAGTTTAATTGTCTCGGGTGGACTTCTAGTTCCGGGACACTTTTTAAAAGTTATTGCTCTTGGAGCTGATGCCGTTTATTTAGGCTCCACCATTTTATTTGCCGTTTCGCATACCCAAACAACAAAGGCCTTGCCTTTTGAACCTCCTACACAAATTGTTTGGAATGAAGGAAAATTTAAAGATCAATTTAAAGTTGATGAAGGAGTGAAAACGGCGGAAAAATTTTTAACGTCTAGTACTGAAGAAATGAAAATGGCGTTGCGGGCGATGGGGAAACGTTCTTTAAAAGAGTTGTCTAAGCAAGATTTAGTGTCTCACGAATGGTTAACTGCTCAAATGATTGGAATCCCATATTCATTTGAAGCATGGAAAATGAAAAAATAAGTGAGCACCTTCCAAACTCTACTGGGTTTAGAAGGTGCTTTCTTTGTGACATACTATTTACTTACCTGACTAGATTTAATTTGTCTCGTATTTTCGCTTTGTAATTTTGAAATCGTTGATTGAGATGGTACCTTTCTTTCCTACCTGAGCGAATGACCTTAATCCAAACATGTTGTTTATCACGAATCAGTTTAACCATTGTCTTCGCTATCCGTTTTTTTCTGGAATCAAAAATGAGATTTTGTGATACCTTTGCCTGAATAAAATGATGGCAATTTAAACAAACACAACTGATATTCATATTCCATTTACCCTTCGACAATTCTTGGATATTGGCTACCTTTCCATTAAAGTTCAAAACGTTGTCATCCACCCATCTAACGTTTAGCGGTACATACAAATCTTCTAACTCCTTTTGTCTTCTAAGCTGTAAAGAGAGCGTTAAATGTTGGCGTACAAGGGAATTGATATTTTTATCTTTTTTTATATAAAGATTTCCTTCTACTATAACCGCATTTTCTTCATCATAGGAGATGTTCGTAAGCCCTGCATTTATCTCTTTTAAATGCACTCGTTGTTCTTTTTGCCTTAACGCTTTTACAAAAACCTCTTTCCATTTTTCAGCAATGCTCTCTTGCCCATATTTTTCAGTTACTTTTTTCGACTCACGACTTAAAGCATTGCGTTTTTCTTTATTGAGAAACAGTTCCACCATGGCGGCAGCTAAGCCGTTTATATCATTGGTCTTGACTAACAGCCCATTTTCTCCATGTTGAATCATTTCCGAAGGGCCATATTTGCAATCATAGCTAATTACCGGTGTTCCTTGAGACAAACTTTCCACAATTGCCATTGCGAATGCTTCTGATTTTGACGTAATCACTGAAAAGGCTGCCCGTTGGTATATCTTTGTAATGTCATTTGCAAAGCCATTAATGAACACATGGTTTTCGAGTTTTAACCTTTTGACAAGTCTTTTATACTTTTCTTCCTCTTTGCCAAATCCGTAAATTTCTAGTCTGGCTTGGGGTACTTGTTTAACAACCTTTTTAAACGCTTTAATGGCATGGGGAATTTGCTTTATTCCTACATAACGCGCAAGCATGACAGCTGTATACAGTTCATCATCAAGTGAAATTTGATTCATTTTTACTGTGGGTGCTGCGTGTCCTACGACATGGATGGTAGATAATTGTCCAAAGCGATTTCTAATATCGTCCGCTTGGCGTTCAGTTAGTGTAACAAACGCATCCAATTTGTGTAAATTGCCAATCAGCTGCTTATTTCTTTCGACAAGGGCACTCCCATAATGATACGGATACTTGAGATGATTGCTGTGAAGCACGGCTACCTTAACAATCTTTGGGTTGTTATTGCCAAATATGATGCGATCGGAAAATCTTCCGTCTGACACTAACACAGCCGCTTCCTTGTTTTCTATTAATGAATTAATAAAATAATTGCGATAATGTTTAATGATTTTAAACGTTTTTTTCTTCTCGCCTTTCTCGTTATACCAAATACAGCTTAACGTATTTTCTGTCAGACGATCAAAGGACTGTTCCAAAAAACACGCTCCGCTTGGTGTGAGAAAGCGCTCTTTCGTCACAGTCTGCGTCTCTCTATCATAAAACGTTTCTTTCCTTACCTGCCCCTTTCTATCAAATAACAGGCGCTTTGTAAGCTTCTTTCTATCATCAAACAGATCAACATACCGCAATTGATTATTTTCATAAATTTTATTTTTCACGAGCTTTCCATTTTGAAAACAATGATACAATTCGGGGTGTTTGCTGCTTTTTTGAATAACATATTCCTCTGGACTTTGGCATTTCAACGTTTCTCCTTCTGCTTGCTTCCCCATAAGAAATTCATAAACATTATAATGTTTCATTTTCTCATTCCAAAGTCCAATCTCTTCAAGCTGGCGAATTTCTTCCGCATAATCCGGATTAAAATCAAACGTAACCAAACCAATTTCTTCGTAATCATCACTTAAAAGATGAGCCCGGTGCAATGCCGCCCGTGTCATCCCGCCTCTAACAACACCAATTGAATGAATCATAAAATAAATGCCATAGTTCTGCAAAAAAATCACCCTTTGACCAACGTAGCTGTTAGCTATTTTATGGTCAAAGGGCTGAAAAAATAAACTTAGTTTTTAATTTCAAAATCATTTACTATGTTTGGGATGGTTTAATACGTTGTTCACATTGTGCTAAACACGCAAAAAACCTACTATGGTACAACAAGCTAAAATTGTTATGTAGTAGGAATTTAAAATATTTCATTAATCTTTAAAATGACTTCATTTAAAATTTTACTTTTAACATTGCCAAACTTTCTTTTAACAATATGTTTTGAAAGCGTATAAAGCTTGTCCGCTCGTATTGCAGAAGTCTTTCTCAATTCACCATTATCTAAATCTTGGGTTTGAATAATAACTGAATAATCAATATTTTTCAAGTTCGAAGTGATTGCTGCTACGAGTAAATCATCCGAATATTTATTATATAAATCGTTTGAAACAACTAACACGGGGCGCTGCTTGCTAGTAGATAAATCAGTGAAAGGGACAAATATTAGTAGAATATCCCCATGTTTATACGTCATTCCAAACCTCATCATCAACGTCGTTATTCCAAAAATCCAGGCTGCTTTCACTTGCTTTTGATAAATCAGCCTGTAGCTTCCCCTTCTGTTTATCACGAAGGTATTCAGCAAAATCTAATATTTTTGCTAATTGACTTTCTGGAATCTCATTAATTATTTTTAATAATTGTTCTTTCGCAGTGCTCATGCTCAATCACCCCTTCAAAGTCACATTAAGAAGAATAGACTGTGTTTTTATTGTAACATGATTTATACGCCTAATTCGATTTAAGGCTTAGGAAATAAAATTCCCACTATGAGAACATTATCAATGTATTCCATTTTTCACCTTTCGGAATAGCATAAGCATTAGGAAAAGACCAAAGACAAATCAATCGTTAAATCCTTAAAAATAGAAACCTCCACCTTATCTTCGTCTGTATATAAATCAGGACGGCCATATCTTTGATTTTTTTGCAAAGTAAACACACTTACAATTTTTTCTTGGGGTTCAACAATCCAGTATTCTTTTACCTTTGCTTTTTCGTATTTGTTGAATTTCTCAATTTTATCTTTTCTAGCAGTCGAAGGGGAGGTGATCTCAATAATCATATCTGGACTTCCTTTACATCCGTGATCATTCAATTTTGATTGATCACAAATAATCGAAATGTCGGGTTCAAAGACATTCTTCCGCTCCTTGTCATCATCAATTTCTTCTTCCAAATCTAATAACACATGAAAAGGTGCAGGATACACCTTGCATTCCTTCCCCACTAAAAAATTAGCAATTTGCCGATGCAACTCAGATAATATTTCTTGATGAACCCGTGAAGGTGCAGCTTGAAGATAGAGGGTGCCATCAATAATTTCAATTCTAACATCATCGTTCCATGATAAATAATCAGCGTATGTGTATATGCGATCCTCTTTCGGTAATGACACTAAGATCACCCCATAACCCAAGATTTATTATCCATCATTATATCATCTTTTTCTATAAACTCTTTAGATGCCAATACCTAAAAAGCTTTTGGCGTTATGCCCCGCTTAGTGAAATGCATTTTTTACTTTCTTAATAAAGACGAATGAAACTGCTCCTATGATTTGCTATGAAGGCTCCTTTCGGAGCCTCGTTCACTTCTTAGCAGGTGTTAGCAGCAGCTTCTTGCCTTTTACATCACTTAGCTTCGTTTCGTGGTAGGTTCCTTCGACCCAATCGTCCATCTGATCGTGGTACCACTTACTCTTGAAATGGCCTTCCTGACCAGGCCCCACGATATGGTAGCCTACATCTGAATTGTTTAGATCGATAACAAATCGCCATGATGCACCGTGATCAACCTCGCCAGTCTCCTTATTATAGCTGGCTGCCATCGGAGTCACATCGCTTCCTCCTACTGGCATCGGTTTTTCATGGTTAAAAAAGTATGCCAATATAGGGTTGATTCCTGACAAAGGATGGGTAAACTGGACTTTGTGATACTCTCCCCATTTCCAAGCGGTTACGTCTTCCCCATATTCTTCCTTCAACTTCACAACTGTCCGCTCAAGCGATTGCCCGAGCACTTGCTCAAGTCCCCCATTTTCGTCAATCCACTCTGAGCCTTCTCCACTTGCAGCTTTCCGCAATAACTCATCCGTCGTCTGCCCGCGGCTTCCAAATAGTTTCATCATCGTATCCGGAATCTCATCATACAAAATCGCTTCGATTTCATCGAACCAGTGATGGAAAATAAGCGGCTGGGATGCATTCGCCTCATCCTTGAAATCCCATTTTTCCAGCTCTGCCAATGCTTGCTTTTCGATATCACCTAGCTTTGCTTCCGATAGTATATCGGAAAAAATCGGAACAAACTCTCGTGCTCTGAGATTCATCGTATCCATTTGGAATGCTTTCATATCTTCTGCTGTTAAATCGTCGCGGGATGCAAGAACCTCTTCAATTCGTTCATACCGATACGGCTGTGCCCATACGTTTGAAATATGATAAGGATAGTTCTCTCCAGCTACTTTGTTGTTCGCGGTCGCAATGAATCCTTTTTCCGGGTTAACGACCCGCGGCAACTTATCATACGGTATAAAATCCTTCCATTCGTATTTCGCTTCCCAGCCGGGAAGCGGAAGTAACGCATCGTCTCCGTTTTCATAAATCGGTATTCTTCCATTCGCTTTGTAAGCAATTGTGCCATCCTTCGCTGCAAAAACAAAGTTTTGAGCCGGGACAAGGAATTTTTCCAAGCCTTTTTCAAACTCAGCCCAATTTTCCGCCCGATTTATATCCAAAATGGCTTCAAGTTCTGTTGTCGGATCAAGTGCTGTCCATCTTAAAGACAGTACGACATCCTTCCCACTCTCTTTCGCAAATTCTGAAACGACCGGCCCATGGCGTGTTTCCACAACTTGATACTCGATTGTTTCTCCATCTTTTACTTTGATCGGCTCATCAATGACAGCCGCCTTTTCCCACTTGTCTTCAAATAAAAATTCCTGTTCGTTATCTGGATTGCGCTTTTCTAAATAGAGCTGCTGAACGTCCGGTCCCGTATTCGTTACACCCCATGCGATCTTATCGTTATGCCCGAGAATAATTCCGGGAACACCTGCAAAAATAACGCCAGACACATTCATTTCATCGGTTTCCAAGTGCATTTGCAGCCAGATTGATGGCGTCGCGAGGCCGAGATGTGGGTCATCAGCAAGTAATGGCAAACCGTTTTTTGTTTTTTTACCACTGACAACCCAATTATTGCTGCCATTAAAAGAATGTGGAATCACAGCATGCGCGAGGTTCGCAGCGATATCCACTTCATCCTCTTGAAGTATCGTTGACCGTGACTTCGGATAATGCGGGAACAATTCATACGCTTTTTCTTCTGAAAAATGGTTCAGTGCATAATAGTTAAAAGCCTGCCTCTCCCAGTGTCCTCCAAGGTCAAAAGCCATATACTTTCCAATCGTCAAAGAATCAATCGGCGTCCATTTCTGAGGAGTTACGCCCATTAATAAAAATTCAACGGGTAAACTGTTGTTATTCGTCGCTTCATCAATATATGCATTAATGCCTTCTGCAAACCATTCAAGAACTTGTTTCGCATCGTCTGAGTAGCTGTCGTATGATTTTTCTGCAGCCCGCCTCAAGCCCAACGCACGGAAATATTTATCTTGCTCAACGGTCGCGTCGCCAACGACTTCACTCAATGTTCCCGAAGCTTGCCTTCGTGACAATTCCATCTGGAACATCCGGTTTTGCGCCTGCATATATCCTTGCGCTACGAATAAATCATGGTCGTTTTTTGCCTTAATATGCGGCACACCGCTACCATCGGTCACCACAGTAACTTCGTCTTCCAAAAGTGGAAGTTCAATCGTGCCTTCAATCTGTGGAAGGGACTTATTTATGAAATTGTTTATAAAAAAGAAAGCACCCAAGCATAAAATAATTAAAATTGCTAAACCATAGAAAAGTATTTTTTTCCAATTTCGCTTTTTTATCTTTTTTTGAAGTACCGGTAATTCAGCCATGAATATCCCCCATTTATATATTTTTCTAGTAAATACATCGTATCACATTTTTCCCATTTTAATTACTATTCAATCTATTTAGCTTAAACGGGTTTCTTCCATCCAGTAAAAGATACTTCACGTTAACATGAAAAACAGGAACCAAATTTTGGCTCCTGCTTTTTTAACCAAATGGGGGCAATATTACGATAATCATCAGAAGAAAGACGATCGATAAATAATTTAAAAAATAGGATGAAAATCTTTTTTAGATTAAAAACACCTTTTTCAAGTGAAACAAGCTGTTTTTTGGTTTTCCTACGAAAAGAATAAGCGCAAGTATTACGAAGACAATCCCTAATCCCAATATTGAACTTCCTGTAAAACCGAGTACTATATAACCGATTGCGGAGATAACGGCACCAATTAACGCATAAGGCAACTGTGTCATCACATGATCAATATGGTTAGAACCCGCTCCAGTTGAAGATAGAATCGTGGTGTCAGAAATCGGTGAACAATGGTCACCAAAGGCTGAACCCGCCAGAACAGCTGCCATCGAAGGCAGTAGCATGCCAATATCTGTCGCAGCTGCAATATCCCCTGCTATGGGGAGAAGAATACCGAAAGAACCCCATGATGTTCCTGTTGAAAAAGCCATAATCCCGGCGATGATAAACATCATAATCGGCAGAAAAGAAACATTCAGGCTTGATTGCTCGACTAAACCTGCTAGATATTTACCCGTGCCAAGCCTTCCAATCAAATCAACAATGGTCCACGCGAATAGTAAAATGTAAATGGCAGGAAGCATGGATTTCATCCCTTCCAATATACCCCTTCCAAATACATCTTTTTGAACGCCTTTTAAAATGAAAGCTTGTCTATAGAACAACGCCAATGTCACAATTAATCCAAGAAACCCACCAATTACTAACGACTTTGCCACCTCGGTATTTTCAAAGACTGTTCATAACGAGGCGTCTCCATCTGTCGCTTGAAATCCAGTCCACATCATTGCTCCAACCGTACCAACAACAAGGGAAATAATGGGCCACATCAGATCGCCTACCGACCCTGAATTGCTTATCGGAAACCCATTCTTTAGCTCACCCGGAATGATTTTATTTGGATCATAAAGTTGTCCCTCTCTAACTGCTTTCTCTTCATGGACTTTCATAGCTCCAATGTTGAAATTTCGGAAAGCAACGATAAACACAATCCCAAGCGTGGCCCAAACGTAATAGTTCATCGGTATCATTTGGATAAACGCTGAAAACGCAGAGTATTCACTGACCCCATGAAATGGAACCAATCAACGTAATGATATAGGCGCCCCAGCTTGAAATCGGAGAGGCTACACATACTGGTGCGGAAGTCGAATCAATAATATAAGCAAGTTTTGCCCTTGATACTTTCTGTCGATCGGTAATCGGCCGTGTCACTTGTCCAACAGCGAGCGCATTAAAATAATCATCAATAAAAATAATGATACCAAGGACGGCGCCAATCATTTGGGCACCGACACGGGTCTTAACCCTTTTCATCGCCCAATCCCCGAACGCCTTGCTTCCTCCTGAAATAGAAATAAAAGCCGTGATGTTTCCAAGCAGCAGCAAAAATAAAATAATAAAAATATTAGAAGTATTAAGCCCTCCGTCTTCAATTAAAATGTTTTTTGCTGCATCACCCACGATCAAAAAAGTTTTTGTTACATTAAATTCGGAAAGCAAAATTGCCGATGCTATGATACCAGCTGCAAGGGATAAAAGCACCCTTCTTGTTACAACCACTAATAAAATAGCTAGAAGTGGAGGTAACAAAGAATATATTGTGTTTTCCATTTTATTTATGTTCCTCCTAGATGGGAATTGCTGTGACATCATCCCTCCATATGAAATGGAGAGCTTCCTTGTGGAAACTAGGTAGCTGCTCACTCTGACAGAGGTACGATGAAGAAATATTCGTACCCGTTGTTCCATTTCTGACCTGTCTTCATTATGGCAACTGTAGGTCGTGCCACAACGACCCTCCTGCATAGGATTATACCTTGCAGGCACCTGGTCTATCGTTCAATTGAACTACACCGCCAGGCTCGTGCTTCTTGCAATGTTTTTCGCCGCATTTAAATCAGCATGGCAAACATAGCCACATTGTTTGCAATGGAACTTGCTCTTATGGCGATTCCTTTTATCCGCATACCCGCAATGAAAACAAGTTTGGCTTGTCTTGTAAGGATCGATATCGGTGACTGGAATGTTATGTTTGGCTGCCTTTTGTTTAATGAACAGTTTCAATTGATAAAAAGGCCAGGAGTGAATGGTCCGATCAGCTTGTTTCGTTGTTTTACACGTGTTTCGGATGTTTTCGAGCTGCTCCATTTGAATCATCGGTTGGTCAAATTGCAGGCAAAACATGATGATGTCATGGGCTAATTTGCGGTTGTAGTCCGTGATCCAACGCCTTTCTTTATTCCCGATTTGTTCGATTGCACGCAGTGCTTTCTTTTTACCTAGAGAACGTCTGAGAGATCTGAAATGGCGCCTGATGTAGCCGACTTCTTTTCCACTGAACCATTGGCGTTTTCCTGATTGCAATTCCGTTATAACCGCAAGATGCCTTAAGCCAAGGTCAACACCAATGGGTGTACGTTGTGCCAATTTATATTGTGATAGTTGCTGAATGTCACAAGAGATTTCAATGGGGATTGCCACATACCAGTTTCGCCCCTTACGAAGGAGTTGTATTGTACCGCGAAAGTGTCGATTCGGTTTTGTTAAGTATGGGAAATAGGTGTTCACCCAATCCGTCTCGTGGACTGGCAGATACTTTTTTCCCATACTCGTTGTGAAACCAAGATACCAGCGGCCTTTTTTACATTGTGTATCCCAGTTTTGGTTGTTAACACTGATGGGGGTGTCTGCTTTAAAAACAGGGATGGATTTCGCTGCTTTCTTTTTATAGTCAGATACGGCTTTCTTTGCCCGGCGAATGGCTTCGTTTTTGATGGCGCTCTTTAAGGGAAAGGGAACATTCTTCGAGGTTAGTTTTTCGCCATTCAACAAGCGGGTGACACAATCGTTTAGACAATGGACAAACACTTTTTGTTCATTCAGCCACATTTTGTGTTTCCTTTTTGAAGGTTTCTTTAATTTAACCAAATAGGTGACGGTTGCCATGATGTCACCCCCTTAAACGGAACATATGTTTCCGTAATTTATTATATGAAAAAGAAAGCGGACATGCAAGTGGTTTAAGACAAATAAAATACAAAAAACAAGGCGATTCATCTCCTCATTGAAATGAAGGGCGTTCTCGCCTAATGATTGTAAAAAATAAATCAAGCCATTCCCTGTTTAATCATGTATACTTTTTAAGAATCCTAACCTATTATATAAGAAAAGCCGATGAAAGGAATGAAGTCTTTTTTGCAAATCGAATCCAGTAGGAAGGTTTCTCAAATTTTTTATCGAATAGTAACCAAAAGCTATTCATAATGATGGGTTGGAGAGTAAAAATGTTGACCGCGAAAAAATGGACGATAATGATTCTTGCTCTGATTTTACTTTTGCTTGCGGCAGCTTGGTTTACAAGTTCAATATACGGGCTCCCTTGGAAGAAAAATGCCATTGCAAAAAAATTGGAGATCCACTTAGAGGAAAAATACAATGAGGAATTCGAACGAAAGGAATCCTTCTACAATTTTAAAGATGGTTCATACGGCGGTGTTTTTTATCCGTCAAACGATTCTACGCTGGAATTTTATGCAGAAGAGGGGTTTGCTGAATACAAATATGTCGATACTTATCCTGAAGTTTTATGGGCCCGCCAACTCGAAGAAGACATAAAACCTTTTTATCAAAAAATCTATCCTGAGTTACAAACGGTCGAAACGCATTATGTCACCTATCAAAGCCTGGATAAAGTGAAGGGTCCGAACATCCCCCGGTACGATGAAGCGAAAGCTGAACTTAGTGCCCACTTTGAACTGGAACAGAGCTTTTCCAATTCTGAAGAACAGTGGCAACCGATTACAGAACTTGTCCAAAAAATCCAAAGCCTTTCGGCTGAAACAGACGTTTCTTTTCGATTTTTGGAATCAGGAAAAAAGACAGAAGTCTTTATTTTATGCCCAACAAAATCAGAGAAAGAGATAAAAACAATTCAACATGCGAAAGAGGCTTGCTCTGTCGATCGTTACGATATCGAAACGAGCATGCCCATGGATAAGGAGTGAATATTTTTGATTTCTACAAACAAGTATGAAGTGTTTCCAGTGATTGCCCCAGTAGAATTTTCATTAAAGACCGTTAATTTTTATTTGGTGAAAGATGATCATTCTCTAACACTTATTGACGCAGGTTATAATGACGAAGACTGTTGGCAGGCGCTTCAAAAAACACTAAAAGAAAACGATTGTAAATTAAGCGATTTAACACAAATCATCTTAACCCATCATCATATTGATCATGTCGGCCTTATCAATCGAATAACAGAAATCCACCCCATTCCGGTGTATTGTCACCCATTGTCTATCCCACGTTTAAAAAGGGAGCCTCGTTTCATGGAAATGAGAGTTGACTTTTATACAAAGCTTTATGAAGAAATGGGGTGCGGCGAAGCCGGCAAAAAACAAATCCATTATTTGCAAAAGGCGCTCACAAAAAACAAATCACAAGCAATCGAATGTGATCTAAGTGAAATCACTGCAGAAAAATTTATGGGTTTTGAAGTCATTGAAACACCGGGCCATGCGCCTGATCAGCTTGCATTCTATGATCGAAAACAAAAATGGCTGTTTTCCGGGGATTTATTAATTGAACATATTTCAAGCAACGCACTGGTCGAACCCGATCCATTTGGAATTAGAATGAATACGTTGACGGACCATTACAACTCAATGGAAAAATTTCTTTCGTTTGAGATCGATACGATTTTTCCCGGCCATGGCACCCTCATAAAAAACCACCATGAGTTAATTACAAAAAGATTAAACGGGATTGAAAGGAAAGCTGAGAAATTCTTAGCATTAATAAAAAACGGCTTTACGACAGGAAGCGAAATCGCTCATGAATATTATAAAGAAACGTATGAAAAACAGTTTTCGCTTGTCATGTCAGAAGTTGTTGGCCACTTGGATTATTTGGAAACGAATGGAAAAGTAGAGAAAAAGAAAACAAACGGAATTTGGCATTATACCGTTGTAGAATAAAGTGAGACTTCATCTGTGGGGTCCTACAGCCAGTTCATGCGGGATAAAACCAAAAATCCCACTGCTTAAATTAGTTCACAATTATGCAGTGGGATTTTATATAGGATTAATCGACAACAACGCGCCAACCGAATGGATCAGGCAATTCTCCTGTTTGGATGCCTGTTAATGTATCATATAATTTCTTTGACAAGTCACCTGTTTTCCCATCATTAATGATCATTTTCTTGCCTTCCCAAGCAAACTCTCCGATCGGCGAAATCACTGCAGCTGTTCCTGTCCCGAATGCTTCTTCCAATTTACCGTCATTGTAAGCTTGAATGACCTCTTCCAATGAAATTTGGCGTTCAACAACCGGTACATTCCAATATTTAAGCAGTTCAATAATTGAATTTCGTGTAATGCCATCAAGAATGCTTCCGTTAAGCGCGGGCGTAACGACTTCACCGCCAATTTTAAAGAAGACGTTCATGCTTCCTACTTCTTCAATGTATTTCTTTTCTCTCCCGTCTAGCCATAGCACTTCGGAATATCCCCGATTTTTCGCAGCAATTTGGGCTTTTAAGCTTGCAGCATAGTTTCCGCCTGTCTTCGCATCGCCTGTTCCGCCTTTTACCGCTCGGACAAACTCGCCTTCGACTGCAATTTTGACAGGGTTAATGCCTTCTTTATAATACGCTCCTACTGGCGAGAGGGTAATCATAAAGTGATAGCTTATAGAAGGGGAAATTCCTAGGAAAGGCTCAGTCGAAATAATAAAAGGGCGAATGTACAGTGACGTCCCTTCCGCTTTCGGAATCCAATCCTTTTCAACCCGAAGCAAGCTTTTTAACGCCTCTAAAGCAAATTTTTCATCGATTGGGGGGATACACATGCGATCATTTGAACGATTCATCCGTTGCATGTTTTTTTCCGGGCGAAACAGTAAAATCTTATCATCCTGTGAAAGATATGCTTTCAATCCTTCAAAGACCGTCTGGCCGTAATGCAGGACTTTTGCCGAAGGATCGAGCGTGATCGGCTGGTAAGGAAGAATGCGAGGATCGTGCCAGCCGATGCCTTCTGTATAATCCATCATAAACATATGATCCGTAAATATTCTGCCAAACCCCAATTCATTAGGATTCGGTTTTTGTTTCTTTGTTGGAGCCAACTGATATTCAATTTCCAAGTTTTCAATTGTTTTTGCCATCGTTTGTCCCCTGTTTCTTCATATAGATTTGTAGAAAGAATGAAAAGAAACACCTGGCCCAATCGCAAACATAAGCAGAGGTGTTCATTCTCAAATATTCAGAAATGTTAAGTTGATTATACATTATTTCTTATTGATTTTCAATGCATTGGCAGCCCAAGTTCTATAGGAATGGGACCAGATTTACCAAAAAATGAAGTTCTCGGTTTTCGCTTATTCCTTAAATAATATTTATGAGATGAATTAGATCTGTTTTTAAGTATTCTTCGCTGCTCACGCTACGCAGTAAGGACATTTGTCCAGATCTTTTGTCCTTACATGTCATTCGTTTCTATTTATTTTCCTTTTTGTCTTTTTTTCATAGCTCTATTATCCTTTCACACCTTCTTTTAATGTTATCATCATGCGTGACAACGATTACAGTCTTTCCCTCTTTATTTAAATTTTCAAGAATAGACATCACTTCATTTGCATTCTCTTTATCCAGCGAACCAGTTGGTTCGTCAGCTAGAATCAGATCGCACTTCTTGATTATCAGTCTAGCCAGGGCTATTCGCTGTTGCTCGCCGCCAGAGAGGGTATATACTTTACTGTTCTTTTTATCTTCTAACTTCACTCTTCTCAAAGCTTCTTCTATAGTTACACCGGAACGATTGGATTTCTTGATGAGTTTCAAATTTTCAAATACCGTTTTATCTTCAATAAGTGCAAAATTTTGGAAAAGAAAACCGACCTTATTACTAAAATAATAGTGTTGATTTTTCCTTTTTGAAATATCCATTCCATCTACTTCTATTGTTCCACTGTCTACTTTTTCCAAAGAACCTATCATATTTAAGAGCGTTGTTTTTCCACGACCACTTACTCCTGAAAACACTACATATTCACCTGTTTCAATTGTCAGATTAAAATGATCAAATAAGACTTTATCGCCAAACGACTTTGATAAGTTTTTGATTTCTATCATAAGGTTCCACCTTTCAAGATTTTTTGGATATTCATTTTATCTGTTTTGTTAATATAAAAGCATACGATGACCATTTCTATGACGAGCATACAAATCCCGGCAAGTAAAATGTATGTGAAAGCTTCTCCTATAAAATAGAAAATAAGAGTCGCTGCCAGCACACTAATGATTCCAAAAATCAAAGTTGTTAGTAATATTTTTTTATGTCTTTCAAAAAGTTTATATCCCAAAACTTTTTTTAATGCTATTTCCATTGCACTGACACGATATTCATAACTTATAATGGTTCTTATAATCATACTTTCTAACATGATAAGTACCGCAAATAGCACAATTCCGATAAACATATTTCGTTTCAAAAGCTGCCATTGATGCATGTAATAATCATAAGCATTTGTCTGGTAATACATTTCATTTTCGAGTCCATGCTTAGATATAAATGAAGACCATTCTTTGTCTGATATTTTAAACAAACTTGAATTGCCAATATAGGTACTATTCCAATATTTGTCATAGTTTTTCATGTTATTCAAAATAATAATGGGGTTTTTCATTAATCCGGTAGAAATTTTACCTGAGTTTTTCATATTGATAATTTCGACATTTTCTTTATACGGTACAAATTCATCATCATATTCCCCTTTATAATAAGAGGACCATATGTCATGAACTTCCTCATTTATCCTTTGGTTAGCAACCAATTTATCAGGAATAATAAAATATATCTTTTCTTTAAAGGAAAAGTTTTCAATGTCCAGGATATTTGCTTGTAAATATTCTATTGCTGCACTGTTGGCTAAGATATATTCAGTATTGGTTTCCCCAAAAGTTTCCAAATTTACTAATGAAAATACCTTTCCTTCTTCGGAGAATTGTTGATAGGCGTCTGCATATATCGCCTCTATGTCATCATGAAGAGAACCGAACCCAATGTAAGCATATCCTTTGTGTTCTTCAAAAAAATTTTTCTGCCGGTAATAGTCTGCACCTTGATGGATAAGTTCGATACAACCGGACATCACAATGATTACTGAAACAATTGAGATTACTTTATAAATATAGCTTACATTTAAAACACTTTTAGAAGATTCCTTTGAACCCATATCCTTTTTATAATCAGTAAAGTATAAGGACAAGTAAATCATTGAGTTTAATAGCAAGAAAATAATGATACCGGTAATCGATACATTCATATAATAAGTTGCTGTAGTAAATCTATTTAAAGTAAACGGGATCGTCGTAAACATAACGACATAGACAGCTAAATCAACCAATATATTTTTATTAACAAAATGGATTAAGCTTTCACCACAAATAATTCTAATCATGACTTCCTTTTTCACTAAAGCAACTTCATAAAGTGTCATTAGCAATAAGAATAAGAGACTAACACCCCATATAGCCATCACTATAAATAGATTTTCATGGCTATCAGAACCTTCCTGTGGAAATCTACCAGCATATTGATTAACTAAATCCCTCTTAAATTCAAGAATATCTTCTTTATCACCTATAACGTGATATAACTCTATCTGTGATAGATCATCAATTTCTTCTAGTGGTTTAAATTTAACTTGAACATTTCCTAGAAAAACACTTTGAAAATGACCGGGATTAATTTTTGACATATCACTTAAGTGTGATTTAACGCCTTCTGTTCCATATATGATTCTCGTAGTGGAAAATATATTTTCTATTTCTTGATCGATTGTAAAAATTTCTACATTTTCTTTTTCAGCTGCATGGTAAATATCTTCAATCATCTCCTCTTGAGATGTTTCTTTTTGTAAATACATCGTAACGTTTGTGTATGTGGATTCAAAACTGTCCACATGCCATACGTATATTTCTCCAATAAAACCAAATACAATGGCGATTAAGATAAGGCTTATAATGTATTTAATTTTTTTCAATTATTTTCTCTCCAATGAGTTTATTATTTTATGTTTACCTAATCCGTGACCAATTCTATCTAAATTAACTGTCAAACGTCATTTTAGACGGAAAAATGCCCTTATTTAAAAATCCTCACAAACGAATGCCAGTTTTTGACATACGCAGTAAGGATTTATTTATTCAATATAGCGGAACTTTCCATTTATCTTTGACTTCATAATAACGTGTAACTGAGAGAAGATGTAATGTAAGTTCTTCAGGAATTTCGTCAAGGTCGTATGATGTAAGCTCAAGGGTTGTTTTATAGCGGCCATTCTTATCTTTTTCATTGAGTATAGACTCGCTTTGAAGTGTTTCATATGCCTTTCCTTCGTCATCGACGATCACCCAATCGCCTAAATCGGAGGCTGGCATTTCTTTACCGCCTTCCATTTTAATTTTAAAAGTTGTCTCTCTATCGACAGGAATCAGTGACTTGCGAAGTGAAAATTCATTTTGTTTTTTTGCCGATTTAATCGTTATGAAGTTGCCTTCGTACTCAAACGAAACGGGATTTTTCTTTAACTCTTTTGGCTTAATTTTGATTGAAAAGTCGGAAGGCACTGTTTTACATACGCCGTCTAGCACAAAGGTTAGTTTTTTATCCTCTTTTTGCGGAATGAATGATTCATTCCATGCAATATGCCCCATTTGATTCGACTCTTCCCCATTCCTTTGCAGCAATCCTACATCGCTTGGATGCTCTGTAAAAAACGTATTGTGATGATGATAATAAACAGCCTTCTTTGCTTCATTTTCTAAATGATACTCAATAGCTGTTCCATAATTTGTAAACGAATGAACGATTTCTTTTCCATATTCCTCGCCCAGTTTTTGAATATCCTTTTCGACTTTCGCTTGTTCTTCTTTCGTAAACGCAGTTTCATACATCAGTTCATTGGAGGAAGGAGCGAAGCGAACTTCCTTCATATCAATGGCTACTCCGTGCTGTTCTGTGCTTTTGCCTTGCAGCGGAAGCTTCGTTGTATACTTAAACGCTTCTTTTAAATCAACAGGCACCTCTAATTCCCATTTTCCCTTTACCCCATTTAACTCAACCAAATTAAACTTTACCGTCATTTTTTCCAATGCTTCAAATTCGCGCAATGAAAATTCTAATAAACCATAATCACTATCTTCTTGCCACCCTACACTTAATCGATCTAACCTTTTTCCCTCTTGATCAACCGCAAAAATTTCATTCTTTGATTCCGGCAAATCGAGATACGTATCTTGCGGTTTTCCATTTTTGTTTAATATTTGATAAGATAACGCTACCCTTGAGGAATCGGCTACCATATCTTCCACTCGAAACGTAATCCCGCGATCCTCCGCCTCAAGATCGACTTGTTTAACCAAACCTGCTTCAGAAGCCATTCTCAGCCCTTCGTCAACCTGCTCTGTTGAAAACATACCGCCTACCCACTTTGCAAAGCTTGGATTTAACGTTGCACCGAAGCCAATTGCAAGTGCAGCTCCTGCCGCTATCAGAACGCTGCGTTTCCATATCGTCTTTTTCCGAGGGGTATGGTTTTGTCCATAAGGTTCGACTTTCTCTAGCACTAAAGAGGTGAAGTCATCAGGAAGTGGAGGGGTTTGCAATGTTTCTTTTATAAAACGTTCTTCCTCTATAAACGCATTGGCTACACGCGTACAAGCGTCACAACCATTCAAATGGTCCTTGATTTGGGTTGATTCTTCTTCGTTAAGTAATTCATCAATATATTGTGAAAGCTTATCTGTCGTTGGACAGTTCATGAAAATCCCCTCCTTCGCGATTTATTGCATCTCTCATTTTTTTCTTAGCCCTGTGCAGCTTATTTCTCACAGTTGATAGAGGGACATCAATTAGCTCACTAATGTCGCTGTAGCTTAATTCATTGACATACCGCAGTAGAATTATCATTCGCTCCTCTTGTGGTAAGCTGGAGAGTAACCTTTCCAGCTGTCTGCTTTTCTCTTTTTTCAAGAAAATGACTTCAGGATGATTCGAATGCAAAATATGGCCTTCGTTTATTTCCACCTGTTTCACTTTGTAGCGTTTCTTTCGAAATTCATCCATGCAATGATTGATTGCCACCCGATATATCCAGCTGGAAAACTTCCCCGTTTCATCGTATTTTCCTAGCTGTTGATACACTTTAATAAAAGCTTCCTGAACTAAATCCTGTGCATCTTGGGGATGTTTTGTCATGCGCAAGATCGTGGCATATAGCTGGTTTTTGTATTTATTAATGATATGTGCATATGCTTGCTTATTGCCTGCCAGCACTTCTTGTATCCAACGCCGTTCCTCTTCCATTTTGACCTCCTGACTGGCCGATTCTACATGTTCTTTCGCTTGTTCATTTCTTCATCAAGTATAACGGGTTCATTCCCCAATTCATTTCATTTTTTAAAAAAATTTGTTTTATAGCATAAAAAAACGCTTCCAGTGGTGGGAAGCGTTTCAACGTCAATAAATCTATTTATTTTCTTAAACTTAAGTATCGTGTGTTACTTCAATTTCTAAACCTACCAAAATAGAGAAGTGGATTAAGTAAACTAAAAACTACAATCGCAAGGAACATATAAGTGGCAACAGCATCTCCCCCCAATCCTAACTCATCAACAACAATCCCACCATAAAAAAGCACTTGAGCAGATACAAATATTGATAGGAGCGATAAGCTGATGACGCTAAAACCATTGAGAAATTTGCTTCTAGCTTTAGGGATAATGAGTATTAAAAATAAAATGACTGCAGCAATTAATAACGTCACAAAAACAGGCCTTAACAAAGTAAATACCCCAAATTTTTCAAACGATTCGTATGTGTACATACTATCCCTCCCAAGAAAACTAAAATTTCACTTCTCATCACCTTTTATTTTTTCAAAAAGTTCGTTTAATCGCTCGCCCATCATATCTTCTTCAAGAGCCGTTATATTTCCTTCAAATTAGTCATTCTATTTCTTTTATAAAATTATCTCTAGAAATTTTCATCTTTTCTGACTATAGTAAAAATGATAATATCAAATTAAACATTTAAAGTCTTCGACTACCTTTCAAGGAAGGAGGGAAAATTTAAGCTTTTTGAATATAGGCAAAACCCTTTCCTTGCACTTTGGGCAAACCTCATTCAATCCTTCGAAAGCGTTTTCTATCGTGTGGTGAATCAAAAAAATTTTGAACATAAAATATATGCATGCAATTCTCTTGCTTTTTTTCATACCTATTCATTAAGGAAAGGCCATCGTTGACTCAACAAATATGAGTTACATACCAACATACAAAGGGGAGAAAATCAATGAACCAAACGACGTTTTCAAATTATCCACAACAGCCTCATGGCGGTAAACTTGTAAACAAGGTGTTAACCGGAAAAGAGAGGGATGAGGAGCTGGCAAGAGCCAAGCAACTGCCGATAATCATGGTTGATTTAGAAGCAGTGATCACAATCGAAATGATTGCCACTGGCGTTTTATCACCTAACGAAGGGTTTATGAATGAAATTGACTACAAATCCGTCTTGAAAAAAGGCAGATTGGATAATGGCTTAGTTTGGCCTGTGCCATTAAGCTTTGCTCCAATTGGGGAACGCAATAAGGAAATTGTTCAATCACTATCCATTGGAGATGAAGTTGCTTTAGCTGATGAAACGAAAGAGCCTGTTGCTATTCTTAAAATTGAAGATATTTTTGCATATAATAAAGAAGAACGCGCCTCCCACCTCTTCGGTACGACCGACCGCAACCATCCGGGTGTCGATGCGATTTACCGGCGGATGGGAGATTATGCTCTTGGTGGCCCCCTTACGTTATTGCGCCGTGCTCATTGGGGACCTTTTGAAAAACTTCGTCTGGAGCCGAAAGACACGTGGCGTCTCTTTTATGAAGAAAAGAAATTTCGTTCTGCCGCTGGATTTATTACTGGGGCAAACCCATTGCATCGGGGCCACGAATATATTCATAAAAATGCGTTGGAAGAAATCGATGGCTTATTGCTTCAGCCTCTAGTTGAGATGGCTAAGCGTGAATATACACGCCATGAATTTCGTATGCTTGCTTACCGGAGTGTTTTGGAAACCTATTATCCAAAAGAACGGGCAATTCTCGCGCCTTTAAGAGTCACCTATATTTTTGCAGGGCCGCGCGAAGCCGTTTTGCATGCCCTCATCATGAAAAACTATGGTTGTACGCATGCGCTCATCGGCCGAGATCATGCGGGAATCGGCGACTATTATGATAAATACGCCAGCCACTCCATTTTTGATGAATTTTCACAGGAAGAACTCGGCATCGATATTCGTCTCTTCCATGAAGTCTTTTACTGCCTGCGTTGTGACAGCCTCGCAACTGTACAAACGTGCCGGCATAGCGATTCACTCCGAATCAACATCTCAGGGACGAATATCCGCGAAATGCTACGCCATGGCATTTTGCCGCCAAAAGAAATCGTACGGCCAGAATCTGCACGAATTGCCATGCAAGGAATCCAACCGAAAGGCGTCGATGAAAATAACCAAGCAATTTCCCCTGTCGGAAAAATCATTAAAGGTACATTCCCGTTCTATTTGGAAAGAACAAGGCTGGGCGGCCCGAAGCGCGACGTCCCATTAACTCCTGAAGAATTGAACAAACGTGACCTAGAAGCCGCAATTATGGACGTTCGGCTTAACGCAGATCGCGTTTACAGTGAAGTGTTTGAAGAGTTCAGCTCGATTGGCGATACCGATCGCGACCTTCAGCCTGAATGGAGAATGGAAGCCCGTGATTCCATGAGAACACAACAAAAAATGGTGATTGAAGATTTGGAAGAGAAAGTACAGCAGGCGCCCGAAAAAGCGTCCGATGAATTCATGTACCAGGACAAAGAAGAAGCACAGCGTGAGCTCGCCGTTGCGAGAAAAATTCTCGAAGAAATTCCAGCTACACTCCGTGCCGAAAATCTGGAATACCGGACATGGAATCCTCTGCCATACGAACGCTACAGAGGCAGTGATGAACCAGCCGAGAAAAATGGGAGTGTTAAGAAGTAGTTTATAATACTGAAGAAAGCTCTTAAAAATAGGACTTACCCGCTTTCCGTTTCATATAACGCGGGTAAGTCCTTTTCTGGTAAAACATTGAAATCTTTGATCTGGAAGCTCCAAAAGGGTATCATTGTTTTTATTGAAATAATTTATCATGCCGCAACCGTCCGCAAGACACCCTGTACAAGATTTCGAGAGTAATCTAAGAAGTCTAAGCGGGCGCTAACGGACACTGGGTTTCCTGATAAGTCTCGTTTTATTGAAAAACATTTTTCCGGGTGACTAACATGACTAAAACATATCCAAAAGCTTGGCTGCTTATCTTAACTGTTGGATTGGGGATTCTGCTCAATCCTTTGAATTCATCAATGATTTCTGTCGCCTTGACTCAAATGCAACGTGATTTTTCCCTAACTTTTGCTGATGCATCATGGCTTATTTCCATCTTTTATCTTGCGAGCGCAGCCGGGCAGCCGGTCATGGGAAAACTAAGCGACATGTTCGGGGCAAAGCGATTATTTCTAATTGGCCTTATTCTCGTAGGCGTATCCTGTTCCTTAGCTCCTTTTTCCCCAAATTATGGATTTTTGCTCGGGTGTCGAGCTTTACAGGCAATTGGCAGTTCAACACTTTTTCCAAGTGGAATGAGCATGATTCGCTCACATATTACCGAGAAACAAGCTCGCGCCATTTCCATCGTTACGATTTTTTCTTCCACTTCAGCTGCTTTTGGCCCAACCATTGGCGGATTTCTCGTAGCAGGATGGGATTGGCCCGCCATTTTTGTGATCAATTTCCCTGTTATTATCGCAGCCATTTTGTTGGCTATCTTTATTTTGCCAAAAGACGGCGAAGTAAATTTCGAATGGAAACGTATTGATTTTGTTGGTATTATGCTTTTCATTATCTCAATATTGGGTTTGATTCTTTTCTTGCTTTCGTTTACTGAAAAGACTCGCTGGTGGGCACTTATGCTCTTTTTGGTCGCAGGGGTGATCTTCTATGCTTTTGAAAAGAGACGAGCCGAACCGTTTATCGATGTTGTATCTTTAAAGAAAAACATAAATGTTACGAGCGTTTACCTCCAATTTATGCTAATCAATTTTGTTTACTATAATTACTTTTTTGGCCTTCCGACACTGTTGCAGCAAGTCCGCGGCTACAGCGAAGAACATGCCGGGTTGATTATGCTTGCCCTTGCAGGGTGCAGTGTTCTTGTCACACCACTTGCAGGCCGGATGATTGATCGGAATGGTTCGAAATTAGCAATGGTCATTGGCTCAGTGATTCTTCTAATAGGTACAGGACTATTATTAACTTACAATGAAAACTCACTTCTTATTTGGCTAATCATGATTATGATTGTCCTTGGGATAAGCAACGGTTTCACTAATATTTCTGCACAGACTGCCCTTTATGAGCATGTGGACGAAGAAGACACAGGAGCTGCGTCAGGCCTATTTCAAACAAGCCGCTATTTAGGATCGATTTTATCAGGCAGCTTTCTTGGCATGGCGTTTACAGGCCATCTCGATGATGCTCATTTTCACATTGTCGCGATCGTTTCCTTTGTCTTTTGCTTTGTTGTCGCTTTTATCTCATGGAAACTTCCCGGGAAAATCAAGAAGCCGAAGCAACTACGGTAGCATCATATTTGGTGCTGCTTTATTTTTTGTACTGATTTTTAAAGTTTTCTTGGTATTCTCGAAACTGTTTTATATATTTTTTCAGCTTTTCTAGATCGGTTGATGAATTTAGGAAAGGCTTGCGTTTGCCAACGACCATGATATCTTTGCCATCTATCGGGCTATCTAGTTTTACATATGGCTTAAAATATTCACATTCCGTATGGGGAAGAGCAACAGATAATCTTGCATATTCTTCGGTTGGAAGCTGATTTGATATGGTTAGCTTCAGTAAATGAGTTAATTTGGCCAAGGGTTCTAAAGAATTATCTTTTATCCGTATGTTCGTTAAGTTTAAATTCTTAAGAGCAGCCAAATTCTTAAGGGGGGCAAGCGTATCAATGTTCAAAGGATTCGATATGCCGCCTGATAATGCTAATTCTTCGAGTGCATGACCATGTTGCAAAGCTTCCAAGTCATTTAATTTCTTAAAATCCTCTATTAACAAGCTTTTTAAATTTCTATTTTTAGTTAAATCCCAAAGCTTCGTTGCTTTTGGATTCCAACATAAATAAATTTGCTCTGTATCTGATAAGTGTTCTAATGCGGATAGGTCTTCTACTTTCATTTCATAAACGTAAATTTCTTTCGGTCTTACATACTTAAGAATAAGATCAAACTCAGCTTGGTTAACCGTAAACAACCATAATTTTTTAATATTTGGGAAATCCTTCAATCGTTCAAGATTTTTAGTTTTTCCCTGTAAAGCAATCTCCTCTGGCATCACGTCAATTTGATCTAAATCTTTCATAAAATCAGGCTGTTCTCCAATTGGAAACATCTATGAACCTCCAATTTTTAGATGCTATCATTCCTGTCCCCCAAGAGTTAATCTAGATTATATAATACTTCCTCAATATATTCCTTTAGTTCTTTTTTCACTTCTTCCAACGGTTCATCCAATAGTTCCCCAATGATCTTGCTGCCGGGGATATTTTTTGCAGTAGGCACTCCCACTATATAACGATCGCATTCCCATATCTTAAGAAGATGCAAATCAATCAGTTCATCATTTTCAGATATTCCAATTGAAACGGAAGACCTGTATCCTGGCTGAAATGGGTCATTTCCCTCTCTATCGAATCCGGCATCAAAATCTACATTTTTCTCGGCAAAAATGGGCTTGTAGCTGCTTAGCAGTTTTTCGACATGGCTCTTTAATGCCAATTCCGTATTTCGGATTTTTCCCTTCAGTTCTTCACTGAAATCTTTTTGTCGAAATTTCATAGGCAAAACACTTCCCTTCAAAAAAAATAGCATCCCTTATTTCCAGGAAATGCACTTATTTAAGTTAAAGAGTATTTGAAATCACATATTGGTATTTTCATATAGAATCTTAAGGCAATTTAATGCTTCATTGTCACAAGAAATAAAGGAAATGTCTTCAAGTTTAAAAAACGATTCGCCATCAGGATCTCCATCATCGGTCAGGTTGGATACGATAACAATATCTTCTGAAATATCTTTTATAAAGCCTTGCACAATGCTGCTTTCAAATAGTTCCACCAATGTGGCGCAACGGTTTTTTTGGGCGAATTCCAGGAATCCAATCAATAAATCTTCATTGTCTATATCGATTTTTAAATGGTTTTGTTTTTAGCTTTATATAACTTTTCGATATTTTGTATATATCGGGTTTCTGTATTTAGCTGATAAATATCATCTGTTTTAATAAGAGAAAAACCGTCATTCATTCCATTTGGTGAAACATTGGCTAAAATGGTATAGTCTTCTGAAACATCCAATACTTTGGCAACGGAAAATTTCTCGCCATCTTCAATATCGGTATAGATCTCCACCATTTTCTCTTGATTTGCAAATGCCTGCAATTGCTTGAACATAAACCGTTCACACCCTTTCATTCGTTCTTTTCTTGTATTGCATTAATGTGTATCTCCTATGATACCATTAGACAGTCTTGACTTCAGCGCATTATCCTGAAGGGATTTTACAGTCCTCAGTCCCCCAGTTTATGCAGCCTCGCTACCACTTTATTTTTGCCATCTGTTAAAGCACCCAGTTCTGGAAAAGTAAATATCAATACAAATAGTGCAAGTAAAATAAAGTTTCGTAGCCCCCTCGCATTTTGAGTTGTTCAACCACTTTGTCACAGCATCACCTACCTTATTACTAGAACAAAAGAGTTACATGAATTTCTTGATGAAGCAGCAGAAAAGTATAAGTTTGATCGGAATAATATGATGGAAATCGGTTATTCAAACGGGGCTACATTGCTGCAAGTTTATTATTTCACTTTAAAGATGCCTTAAAGGGTGCCATCCTACATCATCCAATGGTACCGCGAAGAGGAATTGATTTACCTGATTTTCTCGGGGAAGTTCGTTTTTATTGCAGTTGGGACAAATGATCCAATCTGTTCAGCAATCAAAAACCGGGGCATTCCATTGTCCAATAATTGATTATGTTCACAAAAGGCAATAGGTCTGATTCATTGCCACCTGTACCGTGGAGCAATAACAACGTCGGCTTTGTTGGATTTTGCCCCTGAATCAAATGCGCCTTGGCGTATTTGCGCTCAGATTTTATCGAGCCTTGCTCGATAAATTTCCTCTAAAAATCTGTGGCATCCGCCGGAAGCTTTAACTTTATTTAGCCGGGGTTTGAACCCCCACTGAATGGAATACCAATTTGCATTTCACTCACAACTTATAGAAGTGAGAGACTTTGCTGAATGAAGTGAAATAGATGTTTCATCATTTATCCCCTTTCAGGATTTTCCATTCTGTTTGTCTTATTGAATCAACGGAAAGCACGAAAACCACCTCTCTTGAAATTAATCCAATTCTCTTACCTCAATTGGAAACAAAGTCTTTTCGAACTGTTTTCTATAAGGCTCAAACTGCTCAGGCAACATGAACGTTTGTCCCATTGTCTCTTGTGACTCATCATGCGCGAACCCAGGAGGATCCGTCGCAATCTCAAACAGGATTTCCCCATGCTCTCTAAAATAAATGGCATGGAAATAATTTCTGTCCCTACAGGAGTTACCCCAAATCCATAACCTTCAAGATACTTTTTCCAATCGAGTTGGTCTTTGACGTTATTTGCTCGCCACGCAATATGGTGTACGGTTCCAACTCCCATTTGTCCACGTCCAACAGCGATCAAACTTTTTATATCAAGTTTTTTTAATTGAAGAAATTGGATTCTGAATAAAAAAAGTAAAAAACTAAACTGAAAGGGAGAGTCCAACTCTTCCATCATGCAGTTTAGTTTTAAACAGAGGAAGCTTTAATTCTGACTTTCACTTTCTTTTTTTGACGGAGGAGGTTGGCTGGGTGCTTCACCTTTTTTCTCACCGCCGCCTCCAGATCCGCCATTTCCCCCGGAAGGAAGGGGTTCCTTATTTCCTGGCGGCTGATTTCCTGAATTGCCTTTGTCATTATTGCCCTTATTGTCGTTCTCTTTATTTTCTTCCTTATTATCCTTGTTATTCCCGTTGTCTTTCGGTTTATTTTCCTTCTTATCTTCTACAGGCTGCTTATTGTCCTGGCCCGGCTTTTCTCGACCTGAATTTTCAGGATTGTTATTATTAGGTGTTTTCTGGTCTTTATTTTCCTGCTTTGGATCAGGTTCGTTCTGTCGCTCTTGCTTTTTCTCTTGTTCTTTCATTTCCTCCTTGGCATCTTCCTTCTTCTTTTCAACCTCTTCTTTGTTCTGTACATTGTTTTCCACATTATTTCTTTTATGTGGCTTATTTTCTATTACAGGATTCTTTTCCGGTGCGGCCCCTCTGACTGCCAAATCAACTTGATTTACCCTCACAACCGAAGAAGGCATCGTAAAATCAGGAGTTTCTTTGCCTTCGGAAACTTGAGACATGATTTGTTTAAAAATTAATTTGGCGATGTCATCATCCTTTGAGTGGATGAAGGTTTCCTGTGTCGTTTGATCGTACCCTGTCCAGACCGCAGCGGTGTAGAGAGTTGTGTATCCGGCGAACCAGGCATCCTTTACTCCCGGTCCGGAAATCTCCTCCGGAAGCTGATTCGTACCCGTTTTCCCGGCCAAGGGCAGCCCCGGAATGTTTGCCATCTGCCCTGTACCACTTGTCACAACCGTTTTGAGCATATCCGTAATCAGATAAGCCGTATAATCACTCATTGCCTGTACAGGTTTCGGTTGGAGGTTTTTTTCCTTGCCATCAGGGTAGACAACCTTCCGTACAGTATGAGGTTCGTTAAAAACACCCTCATTTCCAAACGCTGCATAGGCTCCGGCCAGTTGAAGAGGGGAGATCCCATCTCTAAACCCACCAATCGCATACGGTGGATACACTTCATCCAATTCAATGCCAAGCTTTCCGGCAAATTGCTTGGCCTCTTCAGCGCCTACTTCCTGCATAGCTTTAATGGCCGGGATATTATACGACCATTGCAAAGCCGTCCGTATTGATACGTATCCGTGGTAACGATTGTTCCAGTTTTTGAAAACTTTACCATTCATCACAATTTGTTCATCTTTTATTTGTTTGTAGGTAGGCCATTTTAACTTTTCAATCGCCGGTCCATAGGCCATAATGGGCTTAGCTGTAGAGCCCGGCTGGCGCTTTACTTGCGTGGCATAGTTGAAACCCCTTTGGATTTCTTTTTCCTCTGAATTACGGTTGCCGCCGATTGCCCGTACTTCCCCTGTTTTTGTATCTAAAAGGACGACACCCGCTTTGAATTTATCATCAGGATAATCAATATACTCGTTTGTCGTTAATACTTTTTCGGTAAATTCCTGTGCTTTTGGATCAAGCGTTGTGTAGATTTTTAGTCCTTGTGTATAAAGTGCTTTCTCGTCGATTCCTTTTTCTTTCAGCTCTTCGATAACATGATCCGTAAAGCTGTTATATTTGGTTTTTTCCCCTCGTTTTGTAAGCAGCTTGCCAACAGGAATGGATTGTGCTTCCATTTTTTCCTTTTCCGATATGTAGCCATGCTGTTCCATTAAAGAGAGAACTGTATTTCTTCTCTTCTCAGCCAGTTCGGGATATTTGAATGGATTATAGCCGCTTGGCCTTTGCGGGAGCCCTGCCAGTAATGCAGCCTCACTGATGTTTAGATCCTTCACCGACTTTCCGAAATACACTTCTGCTGCCGTGGCGACACCATACGCACCTTCGCCAAGATACACTTTATTGATGTACATTTCTAAAATTTCTTCTTTCGAGTATCGCCTCTCCAATTTTAATGCTAAATACGCTTCCTGTACCTTTCGCTTTATGGTTTTTTCAGGGGATAAAAAGGAGAGCTTGACTAGCTGTTGTGTGATCGTGCTGCCTCCTTCCGCCCCGAAGCCTTCACTAAGATTTGCCACGACCGCACCGCCAAGCCGTTTGAAATCAATGCCATGATGCTCCCAAAATCTCGCATCCTCAACAGATAAAAACGCATTCTGGACTGTTTTTGGCACTTGTTCCAAAGGGACTGTTTTACGGTATTCTTCTCCGGAGATATCGGTTACTTTCTTATTATTCATATCATAAATCGTCGATGACTGAGGAGCGATTAACTGCTTGGGATTTAATTTCGGCGCTTCTTTTACATAGGATATTGCAGTATACGCAAAGCCACCCGTAAGTAAGATGACGCAGATAAAAAATGCCATCACAATGTGAATGGCCAATTTTCCAAGTATTCTTTTTCTTTGATACCTTTGTTTTTTATATTGTTCGCGGCTAGGATAGCCATCCCCCATGACCACATTCCCCCTACTTATGTAATCATAACCCTTGATGTAATACCCGATTTTTTTCTTTGATAAACACGAAAAAAACTAAGAAAATGAACAAGAAATTGGTTTATTATCCACTATATGATTGTATATATCCAATACGATGAAATTGCATGTCTTCCTTTAAAAAGTGTTCGTCATAATAACTGATGAATCGTCATTTGAGGAATGAAGCGCCAAATAACTAGGAAAAAAAGACAGTCAAGACAAGGATCGGACACGAAAAAGACCACGAGCCCACAAAAAGGGATCTTGACGAAATTAGGGGCGGATTAGCGAATGTTTTTTTACATAATTGCAATTTAGAAGGAAGACTGCCATCTTAATCGCTGTATTTAAACTCATCAAGTTTCCCTTGTTATTTTCCGAATTTTTTGGTACTATATATCAAAAAGATACATATCAATTAGATAGGGTGATTCTTTTGAAAAAATATAATCATACAACCTATGCAATTCTTGGAATCTTAACGACAGAATGCAAATCAGGATATGCAATTAAGCAACTAATCGACCAAAGTTTAAATCATTTCTGGAAAATTAGTTATGGACAGATTTATCCAACACTAAAACTGATTGTGGAGGAAGAGTTAGCCACAGTCCATATTTCTTCTCAGGAAGGGAAGCCAGATCGAAAAGAGTATCACCTTACACAAAAAGGAAACATTGCCTTAAAGGAATGGTTGGAGAAGCCTGTCGAGCAAATACCTGTCGAGCGGAATGAGATTTTGCTTAAATTATTTTTTGGACGCCACCGGTCGAAGGAGAATACATTATTGCACCTTAGGGATTACAAACGAAAATTGGAAGAACGTTTCGAAACGTATAGCGGTATTGAACAGATAATTTCCACCAACAAGCATGACAGAGAAGATGCTACGTATTGGCTGTTCACCTTAGATTATGGGAAACGGATAACAAAGGCTGCTATTGAATGGTGTGGCGCAACAATGGAACAGTTTTTAAAAGGGGGAAATTAAATATGGCGAAACAAATTTATACCGGACGTTATACAACGGAGAATGAAGAAGACATTGTCGTGTTTCTTATCGGCATGCGGATTAACAAACGATATGCAGTGCACAAATGGCTACCAGTATTTAACGCGATGCCTGGGATGATTAAGGAGCTTTATACCAAAAAGGAAGAGTTAGGCTTTTTATCGATGGAAAGTTATTTTGGCCTTAGAACAACTGTCATGATCCAATACTGGCGCTCAATAGCTGATCTATTGGCTTATGCAAAGGGGGAAAAGCATTTGGTTGCATGGAAGAACTTTAATAAGAAAGTCGGAAATAATAATGCGGTCGGAATCTATCATGAAACGTATGAGCTGAAAAAGGGAAATTACGAATCGGTATATGGGAATATGCCTCTTTACGGTCTAGGCAAAGCAATGAAACATATCCCCATTACAGCGGAACGCATCTCAGCTCAAAAGCGACTCAAAAGCACATCAGGAACAAACCTTAAACAATCGAATCATTAACATAAAGCGGCTTTAACCTTTCTCCTAACTTTGACATAAAAACAGAAAAAAACAGGTTAAAAACATTGATTTTCGAATGTTAAACCTGTTTTAGTTCATGTCTATTTTTTATTCATAACTACCTCTCTGTTTAAGGATTTTCACCTTTTTCTATTTGATTTATCTCTCTATTCAAGCGGGCCATGTCTTTTTCAGCCATCTCCAGGAATTTCTTCAAGTCTTTTTCCCGCTCACCTGCCCCCTCTTTTAATTGCTGCTGGATATCAGAATAAATATCAAGGATTTGGTCAATCTGATCGCGCAAGTTCGCCAACTGTTCCTCAGGTTGCAAACGCTTGTCTGCAGCTGAATCAACTAATACTTTCTGAAACCACTCTGCCTGGTCAGCCCCGTCAAATTCTAAAAGGACATCAATCATTTCATCACTGTCTATCATCCCGGCGATAAACAGAAAAGGATCGGGCAACTGCACATCATGAATGAATCCCATATACGAGATTCTCGGCCATAAGCCAAATCGTTTGGTGGACATTCTCACTCCAACTCTCGAATGCTCCAACGACCGAACAAAAGAAATACGGTCAAGCCTCCCGGCGAGAAAACCTAAAAGTGCAATTCTTCCTGCATCCTGCACCCCTGTCATCGCAAAGTTCCGAATGACCGTCCATTTATCAGTTCGCTTTATCACAAAAATCACCTTCTTTTATCAACCTATCCTTGTACAATAATATATTCTTTATTATATAGCATTATCGTGTACAGGGTTCTATAAAATGATGAGGCAAGATTTCCATTAATGGAAGTCTTACGGACGGTTGCACCGGGATAAATGTTAAAATGATTTTCCCAGCTGATGTACTTATTGGGTATAGTGAGCTGCATCCAACCCTCTGATTTAATAATTATTTAAGAATTTCATAAGAAGAGATTTAGAATTGCCTCGTATGATGTACTCATATTGAAAATACAGGAGGTAATGAACTTGGAGGTAAACAATACTAGAATTCGTGTCGGGAGAATCATTTATTTCGCATTAGCCATCATTTTTACACTATGCATCATAGCCCAAGTTTTTTTTGCTGGAATGGCCATTTTCTTAAACCCAGGGGCTTGGATGAAGCACATGATATTTGTCCATTTGTTCGGGTTTAATGTACCCGTTTTAATGTTCATTTTCGCTGTTGTCGGAGCTATGCCAAGATGGGCATACTGGCAACTCTTCGGTGTGTTAGTTTCCATTTTCTTTATGTACTATACCGCAAATATTAAAGTAATGCTACCTTGGGCGGGTGCTTTGCATCCTGTTATAGGCATTCTGTTATTTGTTCTATCGTATTCGATCGTTTTAAAATCGTGGCATTTGATCATGAAAAAACCAGAAAGGGAGGACTGAAATATGCAGTTGGTTTTAGCCGTATTTACGGGGGCCATTGGAGATTTTATTCTCGGAATTGTATTATCTGGATTCATTGGCGTATTTGGAATGTTTTTATTTGACGAACCAATCGGCATTAAGTTTCTTCCTTATTTCACTGCTTTTCTCTGTGCGATAGTCGTACCAATCTGGACCAATAAGAAAATTCCAAAATCATTTAATCATAAAGGCTGTCAAGCACTCTTGACGGTCTTATTTCTTAACTGATCATCATCTTTTTATTATAATAAAGCAATAACTTTTATCCAATACTTTTAAACAATATGTAGGTGATCACATTGTCAATAAGGAAGCGATTAATTTTATCTAATATAGGGATGATTGTAATTCCGATTATAGGTTTCTTTTTAGTAGAAATCATTTTGGGGTACTTACTGTTCGTCGTTTTTAAAGGAAACCCTCAAGGTACGGAGTTAACCCTGTTTATTAGTATTCGATTTGTTGCAATGGTACTCATATTGGTTATAACAAATGGATTACTGACTTATTATATGTCGAAAAGCATCATAACCCCAATTAAAAAACTATCCCTTGCGGCAAATAAAATCAGTGAAGGTGATTTAGAATACAGCGTAAAATCCAATAAAAAAGATGAACTTGGCGAGCTTAGCAATACATTTGAGGCGATGCGTTTAAAATTTAAAGACGCAAAGGCGGCTCAGCAACAATACGAAAAAAACCGCCAAGAACTGATTGCCAGTATCTCGCATGATTTAAAAACACCTTTAACTTCAATAAAAGGTTATATTAGAGGGATTCAAGATGGAGTGGCAAATACCCCAGAAAAATTAGAACGTTATATGCAAACGATTCATAAAACAGCAAATGATATGGATCGCCTACTAGACGAATTATTTTTATACTCCAAGCTGGATTTACAGCGGCTGCCATTTCATTTTGAAAAAGTAGATTTATATTCTTTTTTTGCTGATCTTGTTGATGAATTAGCATTCAATTTAGAAAAAGACAATGGTACGGCAACCCTTTTAGCTAATAAGGAAGATTCCTATATCGTCGAAGCTGACAGGGAGAAATTGAAACGTGTTGTAACAAATATTCTCCAAAACAGTTTGAAGTATATGGATAAAAATCACAAAAAAATCCAGGTGCGGTTATTATCTAGTCCTACTGAAGTGATTGTAGAAATGAAGGATAATGGAGGCGGCATAAGCAAAGAAGATATCCCTTTCATTTTTGAAAGTTTTTATCGTACAGATTCTTCGAGAAACTCTTCCACCGGAGGCAGTGGACTTGGATTATCCATTGTTAAGAAAATAATTGAAGAGCATGGCGGGACCATTTGGGCTGATAGTAAATTAGGAAAAGGCACAAGTATATACTTCAATCTAAAAAAGGTGACATAAATGCAAAAGATATTAATCATTGAGGATGAACAAAACATTGCAGAATTGGAACGAGATTATTTAGAAGTAAATGGCTTTGAAAGTGATATTGCAACAACTGCTGAAGAAGGATTAAAACTCGCAATGACTGACAACTATGATCTTATTCTTTTAGATTTAATGCTTCCCGGGATTGATGGATTTGAATTATGCAAAAAATTGCGGCAAACATTGGATATACCCATTCTAATGGTAACAGCCAGAAAAGAAGATATAGATAAGATTCGGGGATTTGACCGGGGTGCCGATGATTACATCGTAAAGCCATTTAATCCAAATGAGTTAGTGGCGAGAGTAAAAGCCCACATATCAAGATATAACCGTTTAATCAATCGCGGCCATCAACGCAGTGACATTCAAATCGGGGGCCTCCTCATTCAAGGTGACTCAAGACGGGTGTATATTAAAGGGGAAGAGAAAATATTTACCGCAAAGGAATTCGATTTATTACAATTTTTGGCGGCAAACCCGAACATCGTATTCAGCAAAGTACATCTATTTGAACGCATTTGGGGATTTGATTCGATTGGAGACATGACAACCGTTACGGTTCATATCAGGAAGATTAGAGAAAAAATTGAGATTGACCCTTCCAATCCTCAATTTATCGAAACGATTTGGGGTGTTGGTTATCGATTTAAAAATTGACATATCCGCTAGTGCTAAAAGTTTTTCTTTCCATTGTATTCAATCTCACAGAAATGAACCTCTCATGACTAAATTCTGAAGGATGGATTTTGTTCAGCAATGAACTGAAGGGTTGCTCTACATGTCTCTCAAAGTGTTTCGTATTTGAAAATAGCTTTTGGCTCAACACTCTCTTTGGTATGTTACTTTGAATAGAGGGGAGGTAGATGCCCAACTGAAAACGGTTTTGGGGAAAAAATCCCAAAAATTCCTCTAATAAACTGAGTCGTTTTTCACTCAAATGTATAGAGATTATGTTATGATAATAAAGCGAAAACAAGCCGTGGTGGCGGAAAGGCAGACGCGCTAGATTCAGGATCTAGTGAGAGTACATCTCGTGTGGGTTCGACTCCCACCCACGGCATCTAGGAATGTGGCTCATCTTGGTAGAGCGCTTGGTTCGGGACCAAGAGTCCACAGGTTCAAATCCTGTCATTCCGATTTTAAAAATATAGCGATTATGCAAAAAGTGAACACAGTAATACCTTCTATGTACAAAATTTTCTAACAAACCCCGATCATCATTGATTGCGATCAAGATATACAGTTATAGGAGAATATTTTGCAAACCCCGATTTTCTTCAAAGCGTACAACGTCGCTCGTAGGTTTTGGGGTGTATCCATATATTTCTTTCACTTTATAAGAATGAATCTGTTCGTATACTTTCTTCATATCTTCAAAAATGGCCCTTTCAGATACCTCGCTATTTGCCCAGTACAATATTTCCAATTGGGTCTCTTTATTTCTTATAAAATCTTGATGTTTATAAACAATGGGCAGTACATGTTTAAATCCTTCCCGCTTATAAAAACGAAGTCTCTTTTCCGTATCCCGTTCGTCTTCATCAATCGGTTCCACTTCTAAAATGATTGGTTTATTTTTAGCTTTCAGCTTTGCCATTAATTGATGGCCAATCCCTTTGCCTCTTGATTTTTCTGAGACCCATACAAAATCGATAAATATAAAAGTTTCGAACTCTGCGTAAATTAAAACGTGATATTGTCCCTCGTCTTTACGGTATATCTCTTCTTTTTCTGATAATAGAGCATCAAATTGCCTTTTCGATTTCATTTCATCGACGGGAAAATACGTATTCAATTCTTCATACCAGCTCATTGGTGACGCTCCTTTTGTTTATTTATCCATCCTTAGTTATGATTCCATTTTTATTTTCTATTCTTCCATTAAAATAAAATTGCACCCAATGATAGGTATAGATACAATCCAATATATTATTTTCCTCTTACCTAAATGATTTAGTAGTATTTATTTCAACTTACGCATCCTAAGTAGTTATAAAAAAGTACAAAGAGAATTTTAATTTAGATCGGCTTTTGGCCAATCGAACAAGGCCCAGTTTTGGAAGTTTGATTTTGTTTCCTACAAAGGCAATATTTCCATTTCCATTCATCTGCACCAACTGCTACGGATACTGTTTTATTATCCTGAACAAGACCATGGATCATTCAGAAGGTTTCTAGCTGTCTTATGCTTCACTTTTTTGTTTTACTTCTTTACAGCATGAATGTAATGAATCGTTTCAAAGGCGGTTAGATAATCTTTACGATTGCTAAAATAAAGCTCATTGATTTTAGCAGGCGTTAAATGTTCATAGATGAGTAAACCTGACTTCTCTAACAGATTCTCGACTTCAGATTAGGAAAAACACGATTTCATTGGCTCCCCGCCAGCTGCAGCCATTTTCACCATGTTTTCCACTCTGTTGGACATTCCCTTTTCTTTAAAAAGCCTTTCGTCAGCATAATCGAAGACGATGGAACTTCCTGTCGGGACTTTGGCAAATAAATGATCAATCAAACTTGAAAATTCTTCTTTCGTTAAATAATAGGAGACGCCTAACAGACTAAAGAACGTTTTTTGGTTATCAAAGCCCTCATTTATCAGTTTTTGATAGGAAAACGTTTTGGTGAAGTCCATCGGGACAAAATGAAGATTACTCGGTATTTTGAAATTCACTTCCTCTAATCTTTTCTTTTTAAACTCCTGTGTTGCAGGGTAATCAATTTCAAATATTTCCAATATGTTTTCCAATTCCGGATGCCGAAAACAAAACGTATCGAATCCGGCACCAAGTATGACATATTGCCTTACCCCCAATCGAACTTCATGACGTAATACGTTTTCGCAATACGCCGCCCGTGCCAAAGGCGTTGGTGATAGTTGAACTTGTGTAATCCATTTTAGTATTTCTTCTGTATTATCCTTATATTTTTCCGCGATTTCTTTGTTGAAGAACTGTATGCCTTGAACCATGTTCTTTTTGATGTCATTACATTCTTTTTGTGAAATTAAACGTTTCGCCATGTAGTCATCAAAGATTTTAGGTGTATCAAACTGACTGTGATAGGCTCTACCAAAAGCAGAAATTAATGAAGTTAAGCTGGACTTGCCTTCTTGCATACAAATTCACTCCTTCATTGCAAAAAAATAGGATTCCCCCGGCCAGGAGAATCCTATTATATCATAAATGCAGATTATAGCATAAATAATTTTTTTGTCAAGAAAAATTTAGAGTGGCTATCTTAGAAGATTATTTGTAAAAATATACTTCCTAAAATCAATTATAAACCAAAGAGAGGAATTAGTGTGTTTGCAGCTGTAGGGGCAAGAGAAAAACTTATTCAAAAACGAAAAAAGTCCTTTATTGAAGATTATGTTGTCAAATTAGTTCATGAGGCTGACAAATTGGGATTTACTGAAAATGAAATTTATGTTTTGGGTCCGGGAGGGATCCGAACTTTTTCATTCCTGTAGACTTTATCGTGCAATTTGTTTGCGA